>JBCCLY010000182.1:0-7339 GCA_039026655.1 Cyanobacteria bacterium P01_C01_bin.38
GATTTTGCTCAAACTTTGAGAAAAGCTCGTAAATTAAACATCCCTCAACCTAATGCAACTCTCATGGAACAAGCAGTAGGACGTATTATTGGTTCTATTTGCGTTTTAACAGCCAAACAAGGAGAAGTTTCCACCGGAATGTTAGGTAGTTGGGTATCGCAAGCGACATTCGACCCTCCTGGAATTAGCTTGGCGATTGCTAAAGATAGAGCAGTAGAAACGCTGCTATATCCTGGAAGTAAATTTGTTTTAAATATAATTGGTGAAGGAAATCAACAAGATTACGTCAAGCACTTCCGTAAATCTTTTGCTCCCGGTGAAGACCGTTTTTCTAATTTCTCTACAACAGAAGCCGATAATGGTGGCATTGTCCTCACAGATGCTATAGCCTATATCGAATGTTCTGCCAGCAAGCGTATGGAATGCGGCGACCACTGGGTAATATATGCAACCGTTGACAATGGTAAGTTATTGCAAGCTGATACGGTAACTGCCATACATCGCCGCAAAGCAGGAAACCATTATTAATAGTTAGGAGTTAGGAGTTAGGAGTTAGGAGTTAGGAGTTAGGAGTAGTAAGTAAAATACTAATTCGTTCTTATTATTAAGTACTTCAAGCATCCGCAAACTGTAACCATTACTTATTACTCGCTACTCTGAAAATGTCTCCTTGTCCCCTCATCTCTCCATCTCAACCCTTTCCTAATTTTAGGAGAGGGTCATTCATTTTATGCAATGCCAGGATTTCACAAATTAATCCGGACAACACTACACCATACCTTGTATGAACAGTTAATTGTTCCCTACTAACTAGTGGTCTGTCCCGTTAATTTTGACGGGTTATTTTATGTTTGTAGTAAGGACTTTTAGTCCTTCGGAGCGATAAATCGCCAACTACAAACCCATCATTTTTTATGAAAAAGACTACTAGTAGTTCCCGCACATTTGTTCTGACAGGTTGTAGAGACGTTATACATAACGTCTCCCTAGGTTTGGGAGAAAACGAACCCGTTAAAACTGATGCGGTTGACTACTAATAACTACCTGCTGCTAACTGATAACTGCTATCTCCTAAGTTATATATGTCAATTAATATACATATAATTATTTTTGGCATCCGAAGAATAATGGAACTTTTATTATATGTATAGGTCTTGCTAGTGGGTAAGTTAGCTGAATAATGTTTCCGCAATTGTTCGCAGGTAAACTGTATACATATTGTGTAAGGTTTAACTATTAAATAAGTAGTGGCGCAAAAAAAATGCCTGCTACTAAGACAACGGTTTAAATTATTGGCTCTTGTTATGAATCCAGAAAAAAACAAAAACAAACTAAAGTTCCCTTTTTGGCAGTATCTCAACCAACCTTTGTTTAGTGAAAAACTTATATTAAATCCCCATACCTTTGCCTACGTCTACAGAATAGAGCTTTTAGAGCGCTGCTGGGGCAGAGAATGCGATGCTAAGGGACAATCTTCGAGTGGTGGATAAACTAATTTTGTTTTCTTAAAATGCTTTGATAGCGGTTTGGGGAAGATTTATGAGTTACAAGTTAACAAACTTTTATTTGAATGGGCTAATTTTTGCTTTTGGGTTTCCAACATTTTAATTTTCATTTCAGCCTTATATAATCGCCTCATCCTTGGGATGGGGCTTTTTTGTGAGGTTACGCTCCCGCCCACGAAAGAACATTGCCTTAGCTAAAGCTACTAAGCTGTTAATTAATCATGTTATCTTCTATTTTTTCTGAGTCAAGATAAATTAATCTAAAATCTAACCCATAATTTTAAGCTGTATTTGACGATTTCTAGGTAGATTACTGAGACAAATTTAAACAATTATCACATTTATTCTTCGGACAAAAAGTAAAAAATACCACCAGTACTTCTAGGGAATGCTGACGAGCTTTAAATAGTCTTTATATTTAGTAAGCAGTTAATAGCTAGCTATCTAGCTAACACGGTATTTACGGCGTTTGGAAACGAATAAAGTCACAATTTAAACACGAATACGAAAATTAATATATTTACCGCTAACAAACTATAGTCTATATGACATTCCTGCGTTACTCTGGATAACACTTGTGGTGTTTGGTTGTGGTTTAGAAGGGGGTTGTTATATGTCCTTTGTTCCTTTACACATTCATAGCGACTATAGCTTGCTTGATGGTGCGTCTCAGTTGCCTGCTTTGATAGATCGCGCCATCGAATTGGGAATGGAGGCGATCGCCTTAACCGATCATGGAGTGATGTATGGTGCGGTTGAGTTAATCAAAATTTGTCAGAAGAAGAGTATTACGCCGATTATCGGCAATGAAATGTATATTATTAACGGCGATATCACCAAGCAGGAACGCCGTCCCCGTTACCATCAGGTTGTTTTGGCGAAGAATAATCGGGGTTATCGGAATTTAACTAAGCTAACGAGCATATCTCATTTAGAAGGGGTGCAGGGAAAGGGAATATTTTCGCGTCCCTGCATAAATAAGGAATTATTAAAACAGTATCACCAAGATTTAATTGTTACGAGTGCTTGTTTGGGTGGAGAAATACCTCAAGCGATTATGAGCGGTAGGGCAGATGTAGCGAGGAGAGTGGCTAAATGGTATCAAGATGTATTTGGTAAAGATTATTATTTAGAAATTCAAGATCACGGTTCTCAAGAAGACCGAGTTGTAAATGTAGAAATTGTTAAAATTGCACGAGAATTAGGAATCAAGGTAATAGCTACAAATGATTCTCACTATATTTCTTGTAATGATGTTGAAGCCCACGATGCTTTGCTGTGTATCCAAACTGGAAAGAAGATTTTTGAAGACAAAAGAATGCGTTATAGCGGTACGGAATATTTAAAATCTGCCGAAGAAATGAAGCAGCTATTCCGCGACCATTTACCAGAAGACGTAATAGAAGAAGCCGTTAGCAATACTTTAGAAGTTGCCCGTAAAATTGAACCTTATAAAATTTTAAGTTCGCCGAGAACTCCTCATTTTCCAATTCCATCCGGTCACACAACCGAGACTTTTTTAGAAGAAGTAGCATGGCAAGGACTTTTAGAAAAGTTAAATCGCAAATCTCGCAGCGAAGTAGATAAATCATATACAGATAGGCTGAAATACGAATTAAAACTGATTCAGGAGATGGGTTTTCCTGGATACTTTTTAATTGTATGGGATTACATTAAATTTGCTCGCGATAATAACATTCCTGTGGGACCGGGAAGAGGTTCGGCGGCTGGTTCTTTGGTAGCATACTGTATGGGCATAACCAATATCGATCCCGTACATCATGGATTATTATTCGAGCGTTTCTTGAATCCAGAAAGAAAATCCATGCCTGATATTGATACGGATTTTTGTATAGAAAACCGCGATGCAGTGATTGATTATGTTACCGATCAATATGGGGAAGATAAGGTTGCTCAAATTATTACTTTTAACAGATTAACTTCTAAATCAGTATTAAAAGATGTTGCCAGAGTGTTGGATATTTCTTATGGGGAATCCGATAAAATGGCGAAATTGATTCCCGTAGCTAGGGGTAAACCAGCTAAGTTGGAAAAAATGATTTCTGAAGACACCCCGGAACCAGAATTTAAAGAAAAATACGATAATGACCCCAAAGTGAAACATTGGGTAGATATGGCAATTCGGATCGAAGGAACTAACAAAACCTTTGGAGTTCATGCTGCGGGTGTGGTGATTTCAGCAGAACCTTTAGATGAAATTGTACCGCTACAAAGGAATAATGATGGTTCTGTAATTACCCAATATTATATGGAAGATGTAGAATCAATGGGTTTATTAAAAATGGACTTTTTGGGTTTAAGAAACCTAACCATGATTGACAAAACTATTGATTTAGTACAAAAGAAAATTGGTAGAAGAATAGATCCCTATGATATAACCGCTTGGGAAAGAAAAGCTCAAAAAGTATTAGCTAGAAGTGGAGACGAAACCAAACTTCCAAATGATGTGAGAAAAACTTATGAGTTATTAGAAGCAGGAGAATTAGAAGGAGTATTTCAATTAGAATCTTCAGGAATGCGACAAATTGTAAGAGATTTGAAACCTTCTAATATAGAAGATATTTCTTCAATTTTAGCGCTGTATCGACCGGGACCATTAGATGCAGGATTAATTCCTAAGTTTATTGATAGGAAGCACGGTAGAGAACAAATTGCATACGATGCCACAGTTTTAGAGCCGATTCTGGATGAAACCTACGGAATTATGGTTTATCAAGAGCAAATCATGAAAATTGCTCAAGACATGGCTGGTTATTCCCTGGGGCAAGCCGATTTGCTGCGTCGCGCAATGGGTAAAAAGAAAGTAGCAGAAATGCAGAAACATCGCGAAATATTTATCGATGGTTCCGCAAAAAATGGTGTTAATAAACAAATTGCTGAAGCATTATTCGATCAAATGATTAAATTTGCCGAATATTGTTTAAGCTACGACACCGAAATTTTAACTGAAGAATATGGCTTGATACCGATAGGTAAAATCGTTGAGGAAAAAATTGAATGCACCGTGTACAGCATTGATGAAAATGGCAATGTTTATACGCAACCTATTGCACAATGGCACAATCGCGGAATGCAAAAAGTTTTTGAATACGAATTAGAAGACGGTTCGATAATTCGAGCTACTAAAGATCATAAATTTATGACAGTTGAAGGGGAAATGTTGGCTATTGATGAGATTTTTGAAAGGGATTTAGAGTTGAAGCAAATTGGGGGAATTTAGATTTCTTCTTGCTATAGTCATTCCAATCAATTTCCGTAGTACGTTAACGCACTATATAATACTCGTTTCTTCTGTCTGAATTACTAAGTACTTAGGCAAAATTAATTTGATATTTGTCATTGCGAGTGGAACGTTAGCGTTCACGAAGTGAGTCGTCAGACTAAGCGTCTCTCGAAGAGAGATAGTGAAACGAAGCATTCAGCGTTCACCGGAGGTGCGGCTCAGCTGCGGCTCATCGCAACACTTTGGGATTGCTATGCCCTATCGGACACGCTCCGCTAACGCTATCGCTCGCAATGACACAATTAATTTTGCTTACCCACTTATATTTTCTCTGTGTTCCTCTTCCTCAGCGCTCTTTGTGTTTTCTGCGGTTTTTTTATCTTTACAAAAAAACCGGATTCAATATCAACTAAAAACTTTTCTTAAGAAGTACAAAGAAACCCAGTTTCTAGTCGTGAAAGCATAATTATTTCGTTTTTAAATCACAAAGAAACCGGGTTTCTGACAACGGTGTGGTTGTTAAATATGGTACAAGATATTGAATTAAATAATCGCTTCTGTGGTTATTGACGGCAATAAACTGCAATCAATCCGAAAACTGTTAAAACTGCGGTTTTATTCTCTTTTATGTTTTTATGTTAAGATATTTTCCGCTGCAATGCCAAGAGTGTAATATCGTCAAATTGCTCTGAATTTCCAGTATGTTCTTCTATAGATTTTGTAATTTTATTTAATAAATCTTGAGCGGAATCTATCGGCTGTTGTAAAAGAGTAAGAAGTTTTTTATCGGTAAAAAATTCATTATTACAGTTGCGAGCTTCAGTAACACCATCTGTATAACCAATAAGAATTTCTCCAGGCTGTAAATAAATTTGACGGATGGGAAATTCCATATTTGCTAACATTCCTACAGCGGGTGCAGTTGATTCAAGATGCTGTTTTACTTCACCATCGGAAGAAATTATAAATAAAGGTTCGTGTCCGGCATTAATATAGGTAACTAGTCCGGTAGTTGGTTCTAATACCCCAAAAAATAAAGTGGCAAACATACCCAGTTCACCATGATATTTAGCAACATATTCGTTAGTTAAAGAAACGGCTTGCAGCGCATTCAGATGAGCTAAATTAGTTAGTAAAGATTTACCAATCCAGCCTTCTTCAGGTAAGTTTTGTTCTAAAATTGATGGAGCTTCTCCCTGTAATTGGATTTGTGTAGAAAAAATCCGAATTAAGCTGCGGAATAGAGCCATGAAAAGCGCTGCTCCTACTCCTTTATCGCATACGTCAGCGATAACAAATCCTACACTACCATTATTAAGTTCAAATATATCATAAAAGTCCCCGGCTACTTGTCGAGCGGGTTTGAAAAAAGAAGCGATTTCCCAACCATATTTATCAGCAAAACAATCAATTCTTTCGTCAGCAGGCAAAAAATTTAGCTGCATTTCTCGCCCTTTTTCTAATTCGCCATTTAAGGCTTGCGAATATTTTTCAACTTCTGTTAAACTAACTTTTAAAGCAGCTTCAGCACGCTTTCTTTGGTAATAAGCTTTACTGATTTGATGATACATCGTATCAAAAGCAGTAATTACATCTCCTAATTCATCTTTACGTTTTATCGAAGATGAAGCAAAATTTGGTGTTTGTTTATCTTTACTAATTGCTTCCCCAGCTTTGATTAAATCATTTCTTAAACAAATAATAGGACGAATTACAATTGGCTCTAATGCAATCCATACACCACAAGTAACAAATATAGAAATCAGCACCACTAAACCAGCAATGCGTAAAATATAAGCGTTTAATTCTGGCTGAAACGAAGTAGTATCGTGACGAACAATTAGGAAAGTATCCCTTCCCATCTGTTGTGTTGTCCAACCTGCATCGTATCTGGAACCATCTTGAGTACGAAAACCTTTCTTTGGATTGCGTAAGAAGTCTGAACCAGAAAGTTGAGGTTTTTCTCCGAAACTTCCAATTAATTTTCCTTCTTTAGTATAAAACGAACCTCCAACAATTATATGTTTGAGTTTCTTCGTAATCATAATTTCCTTTAGACCAACTAAATTAGATAGTTGTTCGTAAATTTCTGCGTCGGTTTCTTCAATTCCACTAGGAACAGAAATTTGTATAAGTACAGAAACTTTTCCTTCTGTAATTTCTTCTATTTGATTTAAAAGCTCTTTTTCTCTTCTGATAATTGAAGGAATCAAAAGAATTATCTCAATCAAAATAATGCTGAGAAAAGCTATAGATACAACTAGTAAAGATAGACGAGATTTCCTGATTTTGAGAAATTTTAATGACATCTTAAATTGTCTTGTTCCTCTATTCTCTGTTCCCTATTCCCTATTCCCTTTTTTTAGTATTTACTATAAAAATATTACTATTTACGTTTCCATGACGTTCGTAAATATATTTATCAACTCCGCTAATTGCTAAATATATCCCTAAACCACCGATATGTCTTTCTTCTAAAGGTTTATATAAATCATCTGGTTGCTCTTGTTGGGTTGCGTCATATTGCATTCCCGAATCTTCTAGATAAATTTTTAAACTTGTATCGCTAAATTCTGCTCGACATACTATA
>JBCCLY010000183.1:0-7303 GCA_039026655.1 Cyanobacteria bacterium P01_C01_bin.38
GGGTGTTGGCATTTGTGAGAACCCAAATTTTGAAAAAATAATTGTTTTAGTGCGAGAATCTGGCTCGCTAGCCAGCAACCCTTTAATTCCGACCACGTTGCTCGCACTACAAAAAAATAAATTTACACATTCGGGATGCTCCCGTAGGGAACAGTGAAAAAAATCTTTTCTTAAATAAATTTAATCTTCCACAAAGACAATTTTGTCTGGCACTAAGAGTTTCAGTTTTTTTCTAAAATTTAAGCATAAGTAAGTCGGCAGAAATAAACAATTTATGTAACATTCGGATAAATTAGCTTTAAACCCTTACCCCTACTGCCTACTGCCCACTGCCTACTGCCTTGTACTAATTACAATTTTCAGCGCCAACTGACTTACTATGTGCTGATGAACCATAAATAATTAACTGTAAAGTATGAGATAACATTTTAATATTTATAGTTCAATCGAATTCTATAGTTCTTTTAATTCTTATGACTATAATTCGCTTAATTCTCTTAGTCGCAGTGCTAGGAGGACTTATGCTATTGCTAGCCCAAAATTGGTCTCCTGCAATACCCTTAGTCTTTTTAGGCTCGCGAACTCAACCGCTTTCTCTAGCTGTATGGATGTTGTTAAGTACTGCTGCTGGTGCGTTGACTTCTTTGTTAATTAGCAGCTTGGTTCAATTATCAAGTCGTGGTAATAGGCAACAGCCTCAGCCATCATATAAGCCATCGGATTCACCACGCTTCAATAAACGAACTCCAAAAGAAAAACCTCCCCAGGAAAAAGAATTCAAGCAGAGAATATCTACTCCCCCACCTGCTTCACCACAACCATCAAATGTTGAAGATACTTATGATGATGATTGGGATTTAGATCGAAATGTTAACGATGATTGGGATTCTCAAGAAAGAGAATATTTTGAAGAAAAAGAATATATTCCAAATAATCCTCGTTCTAACTATACAAAAATTCAAGATGATAGAGACTACGAGGAATTTCCAGAGTCAGTAAATGATTATGACTCCGCTGCCGGTGATTATACCTATGATAAAAGCGATTTAAAGGATGATTCTAGAGATGAAAAAACAGAATCGGTATATGATGCCGATTATCGCGTGATTGTACCTCCTATCAGTGAACCAACTACTCCAAAAACTTCAGAGAATTTGGACAATACGGAGAAAGATAAAGATGATGACGATTGGGATTTTTTAGAAGATGATTTTTCAGAAGATAAACCGCCGCGTTAATAAATACAGGACTTACGCAACTGGCACATTGCGATCGCCAGCCGCCAGTATTTTAGTACTATACAAACTCATCTGTAAAATCAGCCCTTCTTATAATTGTTAACAGTAATTAATCTGGTAAGCAGTCTTTCAAATTTCATGAGAAAATGATTATTGGTGCATCGTTAAATTGGTTAACAATGAGATTTACTAAACTTAATTATTGCCAATATTTATTAAGTAGTCAGATTAATTATACAATTACAAACTTAGCAGAACATTTAGAACAAATAAGTCATGACACAATCAATCGCTATCTTAAAAATGAAAAATTAACTCCACGTTTACTTTGGGATAACGTTAAAGATTTAATAGTTGTTGACGAGGATGCTTATATTATATTTGATGATACAGTTTTAGATAAAAGATTTTCTGAAGAAATGGAGATAGTCCGAAGGCAATATAGTGGTAATGAACATGGTGTTGTCAGGGGGATAGGAATAGTCAATTGTATTTATGTTAATCCTAAAACATTACAATTTTGGGTAATAGATTATCGTATTTTTAACCCAGAGAATGATGGTTTAACTAAAATTGACCATGTAAAAAATATGCTCATAAGTCTTGTATATCAAAGAAATTTGCCTTTTGAGACAGTTTTGATGGATACATGGTATGCAGTCAACAAATTAATGCTTTATATTGATAGTTTAGATAAAGTTTATTATTGTCCATTAAAAGTTAATCGTTTAGTTGATGATAGTTTTGGTAAGGAAAAATATAAGAATATTAAAGATTTAGAATGGAGTGATGAAGATTTAGAAAGTGGTAAAATAATAAAGATTAAAGGGTTTCCTGCTGATAAAAAAGTGAAACTTTTCCGTGTTATTGTCTCTACCGACAGAACGGATTATGTCGCAACTAACGACTTATCTCAAAGTTCTATGGATGTTGCACAACAGGTGTGTAAAATCCGTTGGAAAATAGAGGAGTTTCATAGAGAAATAAAGCAGTTAACTGGTATTGAATCTTGCCAATGTCGTAAAGCTCGTCTTCAACGAAATCATATTGCTTGCGCTATGTTAGTCTGGCTTAGACTTAAGAACTTAGCTTATAAAACAGGTGAAACTGTTTATAAAATAAAGCATAATTTACTTTCCAATTATCTAATTGAGCAGTTAAAACGCCCAGACATTACGATGTCTCCTGTGTAGTTTTTTATGCGCTCGGTGCGCTTCGCGCACCATTGCTTGTGCCAGTTGCGTAAGTCCTGAAATAAATAAATAGTAAACATTTAGTAAACGGTAAATAGTTTTATTAAGGTACCGCTTAATTCTACTTAATCCCACAACGTTCGCGGGATTCTTGTTTGACTCTACCATTCATAGCTGCTTCCTGAAGAACCACGAAAGCGCTAAAATCTTCCCAGTCATAACGGGTTGTTAGCAATCGACGCAGCTGATTTTCTGCCTCTACACTCAAATAACCAGTTGTTAAAGCGTTTTGAACTACATCACGGATTCTAGTCATTTTTTAACCTCTGCTCTACTACATTTACTTGTACGAGCTTTTTTAGACAAAATATGCACCTGTCAAAAGTTTTGCGAATACTGGCACGAATACAATCATTTTTTTGAGACTATAGATAATTCTTCTCATTTAAAAAACCATAAAAATGCTTAACCTAGAATTTACGTAACTAATTATTACTAATCTGAATATTTAAGCAGAATGTGTGGTATGGCACAAAGCATTAATTTTGGCTAAAACTATTACTCTTTAATCTGCTTAACTAGACCCAGCATTATTGACTTATATCAATTGAATAAAGTTTCAAAGAATATTTATTAAGTTTGCGTTAAGTTCAAAGATACCGAAGTTAACACCAATAAGTCACCTAACACACGTTATTAAATTCGTTATAAATTCATTGTTATTTATTCTTACTTTAAAGAAAAATACTTAGAAACTGGTTAAGATAAGCTCTATTCGAGTTTAAATAAATCGGTAAAAATAATGAGTGCAAGTAGTCGTAGAAAGATAGAAGAGGAATTTATCGAAGCTAAAAACAATTGGGACTTAGAAAAGTTATATATTGATTTGGCATCTGCAAAAGGAAAAGCTTTAACGCCTGTAGAAAAAAAGTTCCTTCGAGGTTTGCTATGTGGTTTTAGTCCGGCAGAAATTGCCAGCAAGGTTTATAAAACTCGAAGTAGCAGCACGGTTAGGGTTTATCTTTCTAATGGATTATATAAATATATAGAAGAATTGTTAAGTAAGCAAGCCTCTGACTCTATAAAGGTGAAAAACTGGAGTCGTGTAACCCAATTGTTGGAAAAAGCGGGTTACAAAAAAGCTTGGCTACAAATTGAAGTTTCGACTAATAATACAGCTTCTAGTCGAAAGAAAGTAGCGGAAATTGCCAATATTGCATCTAATTCCATGCAAGATTGGGGAGAAGCTGTAGATACCAGCATTTTTTACGGAAGATCGAAGGAGTTAACTCAAGTAAAAGAATGGATTGTGCAAGAGCAAGTACGTTTAGTAGTACTTTTAGGTATGGGTGGGATTGGTAAAACTACTTTTTCGGTAAAGTTAGCAGAACAAGTTAAAGATAATTTCGATTTTATTATCTGGCGCTCTTTACGTTTTGCTCCATCTCCACAAGTTATTTTTGAGCAGCTTTTAGAAGTTTTATCCCCACAAACCCTGACAAAAGGACAAAGTATTTCTACGAGTATTTCGCAACTGGTAAGCTGTTTGCGTTCTTCTCGAACTTTAATTGTTTTAGATAGTTTAGATTCTATTTTATACAGTTTTACAAACGGAAATACTGAAGATTATTCAGGAGTATTATCAAGTGATGGCAGTGTAATTGCTAATTCAAAGATAGATGTGCCGATCTTTCAATATCTTCCCGGTTATGAAGCCTTTGGGGAGTTTATTCAACGTTTAGGAGAGTCTCAACATCAAAGTTGTCTGCTGTTAGCGAGTAGAGAGAAACCCCAGGAAATTGCTGCTGAGGAAGGAGAAAATTTACCCGTTCGTTCTTTGAAGCTAACGGGGTTAAACGAGAAACAGACTTTATCTATACTCAAATCTAAAGGATTCGCGGACTTAAAAGAAAAAGAATCCCAACAAATAATGCAGCGGTACGCAGGGAATCCCTTATTTATCAAATTAGTTGCTACAGCTATTCAAGAACTATTTGCAGGAAATATAGAAGAATTTCTGCAACAGCAGACAGTTGTTTTTGGAGATATTCGCGTTTTATTAGACGAGCAATTTAACCGCTTATCTGTTTTAGAAAAGCAGATTATGTTTTTGCTAGCTCTCAACGATGATTTTGACCTACAGAAATTGCAAAAAGAACTAGCATTAAGAGTAACAGGGCGATTAACCCTCGAAGCAGTCGAATTATTACAAAGGCGATCGCTAATCGATCGAGTGCAAACTGGTTTTTCGCTAACTCCGGTATTGCGGGAGTATTTGATTGAAAAGCTGATTGAGGAGAATTTGAAATTTAGCCAAGACGAAGCGAGTTCGCTTTTGTTTGCTCATACCATTTTTGAGAAGCAGTTAAAAAACCATTTGAAAGTCAATCGCTTAAATGCCTAACTTTAAAGTAGAGTGAGGATTAAGAAGCGAATTGTTAAAAAGACCGTGAATAACTTATTACAAGGGATTAACCTTTACTTAATCGGGATGATGGGTGCTGGTAAAACTACTGTAGGGCGATTACTAGCAAGCGAACTTGAATACGGGTTTGTAGATACCGATGAAGTCATCACTGCATCTGCTAAAAAAAGTATCAAACAAATATTTGCTGAGGAAGGAGAAACCGAATTTCGTCAATTAGAAAGCGATGTTCTCTCGCAAGTTAGCGCTTATACAAAGTTAACTGTAGCAACTGGCGGAGGAATTATATTAAAGCGGGAAAACTGGAGCTATCTGCATCACGGCTTAATTGTCTGGCTGGATGCAACACCGGAGTTATTGTATAACCGTTTAAAAGAAGATAATACAAGACCATTATTACAAGATAGTAACCCTTTATTAAAATTAAAAAATATTTTAAAAGAACGAGAATCACTTTATGCTTTAGCCGATTTAAGAATAACCCTTCAAGAAGCAGATACTCCCGAAGAAATTGCCAAGCGAGTAATTACACAGATTCCTAGCGTTTTGAAAAATCCGGGAGTAGCAAGTAGGGAGTAGGGAGTAGGGAGTAGGGAGTGGGGAATAGGGAATGGGGAACAGGGAATGGGGAGTAGGGAGTAAGGAATGGGGAATGGGGAATGGGGAAAAGGGAGTAGGGAATGGGGAATGGGGAATAGAAAAAATGATACTTATGAAACTCGTTATAAGATTTTGAATTGAAGCGAATTTGTATAGTGATTTTAATTTATTTCTGTACCGTAGTGCGAGCATCTTGCTTGCTCGACACTAATGAACAAGATGCTCTCACTTAGAGAAATGTTTTATTACACCTATTTGCGGCGTTGTCTTTCTCCTCTGTTCCCCGTTCCCTATTCCCCACTCCCTACTCCCTACTCCCTACTCCCTACTCCCCAGCTATTGTATCGCAACACCAAATTCTTCTAAACTATCATGATTCGGATTTAACAATAAAACGTTGCTTATGATGGTTAACGATACTGAATATATTCAGCAGGATGCAGCTACTCGGGTAAAGGTATTGAGTGAAGCACTACCTTATATACAACAGTTTGCGGGTAGAACGGTAGTAGTAAAATATGGCGGTGCGGCAATGAAGGATAGCAACCTCAAAGATAAAGTTATCCGCGATGTTGTTTTTTTATCTTGCGTAGGTTTGCGACCTATTTTAGTGCATGGTGGTGGCCCAGAAATAAATACTTGGCTGAATAAAATAGGAATTGAACCACAGTTTAAAGATGGTTTGCGCGTGACCGACGCTCCGACAATGGATGTGGTAGAAATGGTATTGGTTGGTCGAGTTAACAAAGAAATTGTTGCCAAGATAAACCAAGCTGGTGGGAAAGCGGTAGGTTTATGCGGTAAGGATGGTAACTTAATTAGAGCGCGTCATCAAGGTCAAGATGATATTGGTTTTGTAGGAGAAGTAAGTTCTGTAAATACCCAAATTTTAGGAACTTTGGTAGAAAGTGGTTATATCCCAGTAGTTTCTAGCGTCGCTGCGGATGATACGGGACAAGCTTATAACATTAATGCCGATACAGTAGCTGGAGAGATTGCTGCTGCATTAGGTGCAGAAAAGTTAATTTTGCTTACCGATACGCGGGGTATTTTAGAAAATTATAAAGATCCTTCTACTTTAATTGCCAAGGCAGATATTAAAGAAGCTCGCAACCTGATTTCAAAAGGTATTGTTGCTGGAGGTATGATACCTAAAGTAACCTGTTGCGTGCGTTCTCTTGCTCAAGGAGTACGTGCAGCGCATATTATTGATGGTCGCATTCCCCATGCTCTTTTGCTAGAAATATTTACCGATGGTGGTATTGGAACAATGATTCTTGGCTCTCAGTTTGGGTAAGATAAAAAAGTTTGTAGTTTTGTAGGTTGGGTTAGACACGAGCAGGCAATTTGAACTTTTAACAACAATGTATATTAATCGTGTCGTAACCCAACATCATTAATGCGAACAAAAGTGGTAGATGCACTAAAACTTGATTTATTTTTCTAATTTATTCTTCCATATTTACCAGGGGGAATTAATTAAAATCCGCGAAGCTGGCTGACGATAACCTCGTCGTCGGGAATTGCGATAACGTCTTCGATTTCGAGGAGTTTTGATAATTGTGGGATTAACTATTGTTGGTTGAACTAAAACTGGATTAACAAGTGTAGGATTATAAATTGTTCTCGATCTGCGGGGTTTGGAAAAATAACTTTGTCTAGGTGTATGTCCTGTTACAGGATTTACGGGTATGGGTGTAGGAATAGGACTTCCATAAATAAAGTTACCTACAGTCGGTTTATGATTTCCTCTGTAGTGAGGAGTACTGTTATTAATGATTATTACAGATTGAGCGGAGGCTGGTGCAGCTACGGTTCCTATTAAAGCAGCAGTTGCAAAACCCGCA
>JBCCLY010000184.1:0-7298 GCA_039026655.1 Cyanobacteria bacterium P01_C01_bin.38
ATTTGAACCCTCTGCGATAAATTCTTGCAGTTGAGCGATCGCAATCTCTATATCTTGATTACTCATTGTTCGCTGTTAGACAAATGTACCCCTCCTTATTTTCTCGGATTCTTTTTCAAAAATCAAATAGGATTCCTATATCTATTAAAAGTACCAATGGTTGTGATAAATAGTAATATAGGCTCTAGGTAAATTAACCCGGCTTATCAAAAGCTGGTTAAAAGTAACCCTCGCAGGGGGAGGTTAAAGGTTAAAGGTCAAAGGTATTAAATTAGATACTTTTCCCGTGAATCAAATAAACACTCGAATAAAAAAAGCTTGTTTTTCAAGGGTTTTGCCGAGTGTCTCTCAAGAGCTAATAGCTAAAAACTAAAAACTCAAAACTCAAAACCTCTCTCTTGTAATCAAACATACAAACCACATATGGACGCGAATAAAAACACAATATTCCGTCAGGAAGCTTTAGATAGCTTTTCTTCCCCGGAAGATTTAGACCAGTTAACGAATATAGTCAAACCCCAAACCTGGATACCGTTGTTGTCGGGTTGTTTTTTGGTAGCTACGTTGGGTGTTTGGAGTGTAATTGGTCGCATACCTTTAATGGCTACGGGTGCTGGTGTTTTAATTCGTCCCTACAGCGTCCAAGAAATTCAAACTATAGGAGAAGGGCAGCTAAAACGTTTATATGTTCGCTCCGGAGACAAGGTTAATAAAGGTCAGCTAATCGGCACCATAGACAGGGCTGGGGTGACTGAAGAATTACGACAGGAGCGAGCTAAGTTAGGACGATTAAAGCAAGAACAGGTCAAAAATAATCGTTTACAAAAGCAAAAAGTTGCTCAAGAATTGGCTTTTTTGCAGCAGCAACAAAAGGATTTAAAAGCAAGTTTAGAACAAGCAAAATTAGCTCCAGTTTTACACGAGCGTAAGATTAAAGCACTACAGCAAAGAAAAGCAGCGTTACAAACTAATATTGATAGAGAGAAGATAACGCCAAAATTGTACAATCAAAAAGTTGCTTCTACTGCCCAACAAAGCAGCATTCTGAAACAGCAGAAACAAAATTTAGTTAGATTATTAAAAAATTTAGAAGAAAGGCAAAAAGCTTATCGCGATTTATACGAACAAAGAGCAATTAGCTACAATCTATTTTTACAGGCTCAACAACAGGTAATTAATGCCAAGCAATCAATTTTAGAAATAGATGGTCAAATAAATAATTTAGAAGTTCAAAAAACTGATGATAAACGCGATTACTTACGAAATCTTAATGTAGTAGATGATTTGAATAATCAGCTTGGTGAATTAGAAATAGCCAAGACAGAAGCAGAACTAACATATGCTCAAGAACAAACAAAATTAAACGAGATAAATACTAAAATACAGGGACTAGAAGCTGAAAAAATTAGATTAAACCAGCAAGATTTTATTCAAAATTTAGAGCAAATTCGTCAGATAAAAGAAGTACAGGATAAAATAGCTCAATTAAAATTACAGTTGTCCCAAGGAAGTAAAATTGTTGCTCAAGATAACGGTCGAATTTTAGCGCTGAATGTATCCCCAGGGGAAGTAATTCAACCGGGTACGCCGATTGGTAAAATACAGGTCGAGAATGCGGATGCTCAACTGCAAACTTTAGTTTACTTTGATGATAAAGAAGGCAAAAAAATCGAGCCGGGAATGGAAGTACAAGTTACTCCAAGTACCGTTAAACGAGAAGAATATGGTGGAATACTTGGTAAGGTAACGGAAGTTTCTCCCTTCCCCGTAACGACTCAGAATATAGCTAATGTTGTGGGAAACGAAGAATTAGCTCAAACTTTAGCTGCTACTAATGGAGCAAGAATTCAAGTTGAAATAGATTTACGAGAAAATCCCCAAAATCAAAGCGGATATTCTTGGACTTCCTCTTCCGATCCAGATTTAGAATTTTCATCGGGAACAACCGCTCAAGTTCGAGTCAAAGTAGGAGAAGTTGCACCAATATCTTATTTGATTCCCCTATTTCGTACTTGGACGGGAATTAATTAATAGTAGTTAGTTGATAGTAGTTAGTTGATAGTTGTTAGTAGTATTTGTAGGGTGCGTTATGACTTCAGTCTAACGCACCGAAAGCCTTATTTAGTGGTGCGTTGCGCTCCGCGACAACACACCCTACAAACTAAAAACTAAAAACTAAAAACCAAAAACTAATAACTAAAAACCAAAAACTAAAAACTAAAAGCTAAAAGCTAATGTCAAAATTAAAGCCAAAAAACCGCGTTCGCACTCCTACTGTATTGCAAATGGAAGCAGTGGAATGTGGTGCGGCGGCTTTGGGTATTATTTTAAGTTATTATGGTCGCTTTGTTCCCCTGGCACAACTGCGGATTGATTGTGGTGTTTCTCGCAGTGGGAGTAATGCTTTTAATCTGCTCAAAGCTGCCAAAAACTATGGATTGGAAGCAAAAGGACTTAATTTATATATTGACAGTCTGAGAAAATTAACTCCTCCTTTTATTGTCTTTTGGAACTTCAATCATTTTGTAGTTGTTGAAGGATTAGATACAGATAAAATCTATCTTAATGACCCAGCTTCGGGACGGAGAACGGTTTCTTTAGAAGAATTTGACAAAGCTTATACCGGGGTTGTTTTACCGATGCAACCGGGAGAAAATTTTCAACGGGGAGGTAAAAAACCTAGCGTTGTCGAAGCTTTAATTTCTCGGTTGCGTAGTTCCAAAGCAATTCTTTTCTATTGTTTGATAGCGGGATTATTTTTAACTTTTTGTCGGCTAACGGTTCCGGTATTCGCTCAAATATTTATCGATGAAATTCTGGTTGCTAATCGCGAAAGTTGGCTCAGACCTTTGGTGTTAGGAATGCTGTTGATAGCTGCTTTAAGAGGCTTTCTAGCTTGGATGCAGCTGACTTATTTACGCAAATTATTATTAAAACTTACGGCAACTTTATCGGGAGAATTTCTATGGCATATTTTACGTTTACCTGTAGGTTTTTACGCGCAAAGATATGTTGGTGAAATAAGCAGTCGCGTCTCCCTTAACGAAAAGGTAGCGCAAATACTTTCTGGTCGTTTGGCTACTACTGTTATCGATGCGGTGATGATGGTAATTTATTTCTTAATTTTGCTGCTATACGATTGGTTATTGACGATTATAGTAGTTGTTTTTGCTCTTATTAACTTTTTCGCTTTGCAGTTTTTATCTAGCGCTAGAGTTGATGCTAATCTTCAGTTAGCGCAGGAATATGGTAAAGTCTCGGGAGTAACTATTTCTGGCGTACAAGCAATTGAAACCATCAAGGCTTCGGGAGTAGAATCCGACTTTTTTACCAAGTTTGCCGGATATTATTCCAAAGCTTTAAATGCTCAACAAAAATTAGCTATACAAACGCAAATTTTATCTGCTCTACCGACTTTTTTAAGTTCATTGGCAACAGCTGCTATTTTAATTGTCGGTGGTTTGCGGGTAATTAACGGTCATTTAACTTTGGGAATGTTGGTAGCTTATCAAAGTTTAGCCGGTAGTTTTTTATCACCTATCAATAGACTGGTGAATTTTGGCAGTTTATTGCAGGATTTAGCCGCAGATTTAAATAGATTGGATGATATTTTAAATAATTCTGTTGACGAAGAGGTAGAAAGAGAAACCAGTAATTCTCAACTGTCAATTCCTTATCGGTTGCGGGGACATATTGAATTGCGTAACGTTACTTTTGGTTATTCTCGCGTCGATGAGCCTTTAATTAAAAATTTTAATTTAATTATCGAACCAGGACAAAGTGTAGCTATTGTTGGTGGTAGTGGTAGTGGTAAATCTACCATTGCTAAATTAATTTGCGGACTTTATCAACCTTGGGCTGGAGAAATTTTACTTGATGGTATTCCCAGACAAGAAATACCCCGTGCTGTGTTAGCAGAATCTTTAGCAATGGTAGAACAGGATATATTTATTTTTGCTGGAACCGTCAGAGAAAATTTAACTTTATGGGATTACACTATACCATCAGAAGATATAGTACAAGCTTGTCAAGATGCATTAATTCATGAAGCGATTACATCTCTGAGCGGTAGATATGACGGTAAATTAATCGAAGCAGGAATGAATCTCAGCGGCGGGCAGCGACAAAGATTAGAAATAGCTCGCGCTTTGGTGAGAAATCCTGTGATATTAGTCTTAGATGAAGCCACCAGTGCCTTAGATGCCCAAACCGAATCCCAGATTAACCATAATTTAAAACAGCGCGGTTGTTCTTGTGTTGTTATCGCCCATCGTTTGAACACCATTCGAGATTGCGATCGCGTTATTGAATTGGGGGGGGTTAGTTTTTAGTTTTTAGTTTTTAGTCTTTAGTTTTCAGATTTTAGAAATCGTATAATAACCATCTACCAACCATTGACTGACAAATGTAATATTTGATAACAACTAACAACTACCAACTAACAACTACCAACTACCAACTAACAACTACCAACTACCAACTACCAACTACCAACTACCAACTACCAACTAACAACTAACAACTAACAACTAACAACTAACAAATTTTATGTTCGGAAATCATTTAATTGTCGGAGTCTCGGGTACTGTATTAACCGATGAAGATAAAAGAATATTAAGTACCATCAAACCTGTGGGAGTTTGCTTTTTCGCTAAGAATTTCCGCGATGGCGAACCTTATGAGATATGGTTGCAAACTTATCAAAAATTAAATCAAGAAACACGAGAATATACTGAACGCGAATCGATGTTTATCTCCATCGATCATGAAGGGGGAAGGGTAATTCGTCCGCCTTTACCAATTACCAGATTTCCCTATAGTTATGTGTGTCGCAAACGAGCGCGAGAAGTAGCGAAGGCGATGGCAACCGAACTCAAATCCCTGGGAATCAACGTTTCTTGGGCACCAGTTGCGGATATTTTTTCTAATTCTAATAATCCTATTATCGGACCTCGCTCCTTCGATACAACCCCAGAAACAGCCGCCAAATATGCCCGCGAATACTTCCTCGGATTAAAAGAATCGGGAATTATAGCCTGTGCTAAACATTTCCCCGGACACGGAGATACTAACACCGATTCTCACTTAGCATTGCCGACACTAAATTTAACTAAAGAAGCAATCGAAAAGCGAGAATTGATACCTTTCAAAACATTGATTGCCGAGAAAATACCTTTAATTATGACTGCCCATATCCTTTTCCCAGAAATCGGAGGAGATAAACCCGCAACATTTTCCCAAGCAATTTTGAGTCAGATACTAAGAAAAGAACTTGGTTTTGCAGGAGTTGTAGTATCCGATGACTTAGACATGAAAGCCGTCGCCGATATGTATGACAAAAGCGGTACCGTAGCAACTACATTAAATGCAGGCTGCGACATATTTTTGATGTGCGGTAATTTGCCATCATCATCCACCGAAAGAATTGAATTTATCGCCAAAGACTTTAAAAAGTCGTTAGAAAACGGTAGCCTTAATGAATCGGTGGTAGCCGCAGCAAACGGAAGAATAGAACAATTATTAAGCCAAACACCGCAATATACAGTGGAAATGTTGGATAAAGAGATATTATCGCAGCACGCAGAATTGGCGATCGCCTGTAGTTTTGATAATTGAATCTAACAGCAATATGCTTCGTAGCCCTTATCCTCAAAGGATGGGGCTACTAATACAAAACCCACCTGTGTAGGTTTAATTTCTGAAGTATTTTCTAAGCATTATCTTCTAAATCATCCACACTTAAGGGTGCTTGGGCACTATGACGCACGTATAAAACATAAACAGTTTTATCTCTAATAGAAAATAAAACTCGATAAATATTCTTCGACTTACCGTAAAGCAATTGTCGAACTTCTTCTAGGAAAATTTCATGTTCAACAGCTAACGAACAGCGTAGAGGATTTTCTTGAAGCGTTGCAATTGCATTCATTAATCCTCTAAACCATTTATCGGCGAATTCGGGGTTGCGCTCTCGATACCAACGGTAGGTTTTTTCTATCTGCGTTTCGGCAATAGGTGTAATTTCAACCTGAAATGTCATACTTTTGCTGCATTTCTTCGATAAAATCGTTCACAGGACGAGTTTTTCCGGTATTGACTTCTTCTAATCCCTGCTCAACACCTGCTATAGTCTCTAATTGTTCTATAATCTGACGCAATTTGCTAGCATCAACTTTACCAGGTTCAAGAAAAGTAACAAGAACTTGAGTACTCTCCGCTAAATTCTGCGGTAACTCAGTAAGTTGAATCTGCCCATCCTGATAAATGCCTTCAACTGTTTTGAGCATAATTTTTAATGGGGTTAGTTAATAAGGTTGGTATTTGTCCAATTTTAATCTTTTTCTCAATTACGAACTATTCCCCCATGCCCAATCCCCCATGCCCAATCCCCAATTCACCATCTTCTCAGCAAAAACTAATCTAGCTTCTTGTAAATCGTACTTTAATAAATATAGAAAACATTAAATCTGCTACCAGATTTTTGTCAGCCTTGTAGAATCAACGGTGGGGTAGGTTTTTACCTACCACCGCTTTTTTCAGTTAACAGGCATCTAATTGATGAGCTTCTAATTAAAAGTTGTTCCACAGAAAGTTATTAATACTACTATTTAAACAGCACAATCCAAAATCCAAAACAAAAGCATCCGTTGTTAAAATCCAAAATCTAATGACTTACTTAGAAACAGCAGCCCAATTTTACAGCGACGTAGCCCAAACTCCCGAAATTGGGCTTTGTTGCGTGCAGAGTACTCCCATGCAGTTACCGGGGTTAAATATTCCTCTAAGAATGCAGGAAATGAACTACGGTTGCGGTACTACAGTTCATGCAAACGAACTCGGCAACGAACCTACTGTATTATATATAGGCGTTGGTGGTGGTTTAGAAGCATTACAATTTGCTTACTTTTCCCGTCGTGCTGGTGCTGTAATCGCAGTCGATCCAGTTGCACATATGCGACAAGCTGCAATAGAGAATTTACAAGTTGCAGTAAAAGATAATCCTTGGTTCGATCCGAGCTTTGTAGAAGTTTGCGAAGGCGATGCTTTTAATATCCCAGTTGCCGATAATTCGGTTGATATTGTTGCTCAAAACTGTCTTTTTAATATCTTTGAACCAGAAGATTTAACTCGTGCTTTAAGAGAAGCCTATCGCGTATTAAAACCAGGCGGTAGATTGCAAATGAGTGACCCCATTGCAACTCGTTCAATACCAGAACATTTAAAAAAAGATGAACGATTGAGAGCAATGTGTTTATCTGGTGCGTTAACATATGAAGAATATATTCAACGTATTATAA
>JBCCLY010000185.1:0-7268 GCA_039026655.1 Cyanobacteria bacterium P01_C01_bin.38
ATGTGGGGTTGCCCTACTACGCCAAATCCAGCTACCGCCCAACCGATAAAGAAAGGTATGAAACCTAATGGTAAACTTGCTGGACTTAAATTTACTAAGGCTGGATCGATTTGTGCTAGTTGCGTCATAATTCCATTGAATCCGCCGCATTTGATAATTGAAATAACTAACAGTAGCAGCAACGAACCAATCATAATTATTGCCTGTATTGAATCCGTCCAAATTGAGGCACGGATACCCCCAGAAAAACAGTAGAGAACAACAATTATGGTTCCGATGATAATACCTACACTATAATCCCAGTTAAAAACTGCACTCAGGGCTTTACTTCCTGCTACAAGTTGTGCGGCTGCGTAGGCACTAAGAAAAGCTATGGTAATTAAAGCTGAAATAACTGTAATCAGTCGGACACCGTTAGTATTTTGACCGAGAAAACCCGAAACTGTATCTGTTTGGGTTTCTTCAGAAATTTCTCTTAACCTTTTAAAAAAAAGCCACCAAGCAATATAGTCTCCGATAGCCCAACCAATACTTAACCAAATTGAAGAAATTCCTGTTTGATAAGCATAACCAACTTGCCCCATAAATAAGAAACCGCTTTGTCCTGTAGACATCGCTGAAAGTGCTGTAAACCAAGGATTTACACTTCTCCCGGCTAACAGATAATCGGTAGTATCATTTTGCTTTTTAGTTGCCGAATAGACTCCCACTGCGGTAAACAAAAGCATAAAACCGATGAAAGTAATCGCAATCCAGATTTGATTTGTCATTATTGTGCTTTGTAGATATTTAAATTTTTACTTTGCTTAATTCGGAATTTGGTTTTTAGCTTGGGAAACGCAGATTAACGGTTCATATTTTACCTTTAGCTTTTTGCTTAAGTTAGGAACAACCATCAATCTTCAAATGTCTTTCCTGTTTAGAACGGCAATAATGTAAATATTTGTTTATTTGTAGCAGAGGAACTGATTATACAAAATTTCTATCAAAAACAAATATAAAATGATAAAACGAAAGTCATAAATGCAATCGAAAATGGATATTTAGTTAAAGAATTTAAAAACGTGAGTAAAATCTTCATGCTATACAGGTAATAATCATTGAGTAACAGCATATATAATATACCTATTCAAGATCGTGGTAACAATACAAACTGAATACCGGTGTTAAAAACAGTACTTTCGTTTTGCATATAAACAGCTACAAGTATACATATAGCGGATTTCATCTTAATAAGGTACAGAACATATCGTGATAAGGGAGTAGGGAGTAGGGAGTAGAAGAATGTACCTCATTTAACTGCAAAGTGCTGTAAATATATAATACGAAATACTTGGCAATTGTTTAAAAATATGGAAATACCGTTGAGTGACTATTTTGCATATTTTTCACTAGATAGTACTTAAAGGAAAATTTTAGATTTTAGGTAGATATTAAATCGTAGTATAAAGCCCCAAAACTTATCATTGAGGCTAATCTAAATTCTCTAAAAGTAATTTTTCACAGATATATAATAATGAACTTACAACCACCAATACCGTCGAACGAGCTAGCAAGATTAGCAGCACTCAAGCAATATCAAATACTTGATACTGCCCCAGAAAAAGTATTCGACGATTTCACTTTTTTAGCCGCACAAATTTGCCGTACTCCCATTGCGCTGATTAGTTTTGTCGATGGCGATCGCCAATGGTTCAAATCAAAAGTTGGTGTTGATGTAGACTGCACTCCGAGGGATGTAGCTTTTTGCGCTTATACAATAATGCAGCAACAGCCATTGGTAGTGCCTAATGCTTTAAACGACTCTAGATTTGCGGAGAATCCCTTAGTTGTTCAAGCACCAGAAATTCGATTTTATGCTGGCGCACCTTTGATTACACCAGAAGGATACGGTATTGGAACTTTATGTGTAATTGATACAGTACCACGGGATTTGAGTTTAGAACAACAACAAGGATTGAGAGCATTAAGCAATCAGGTAATCGCGCAGTTAGAAATGCGAAAAAACGTAATTACCGTATCTCGTAACGTTATGCAGCGACAGCAGCAAGAAGCAGAAATGCGTCGCCAGCAAGAGTTTATCGAAGTTATTTATCGTCGGGGTTTAGATAAAATCCACAAAGGCGATTATGAAGCAGCTGTTTTAGATTTTAGTCAATATTTACAGTTGAAACCAGATGGGATTAAAGCCTACTATCAAAGAGGATTAGCTCTACATAAATTAGGAGATTATGAAGGTGCAATTGCAGATTTGAATCAATACTTGCAATTTAACCCCAATCATGCAGAAGCGAGGTACAGTAGGGGGCTTATCCGTTCCGAAATAGGAGATTACAACGGAGCCACAGCAGATTACACCAAAGCGATGAGCATCAATCCCGACTATATTAATAACAACTATAGTTCGAGATTGCTTCTTCCTCAAAGTGAAGATAACCATCGAAGAATAAATTTAGATTTAATTGACGCTTCATCAATTGACGCTTCACCAATTACATCCGAACATACAGTTACAGTTGACTCTAATATTGTAAATTCCGAATTAAGTAGTGAATTTCATCGAGCAATTTCGGTGGCAGATGAAGTTGTACCATCTCCTGCTCAAAAACCTCAAGATTATATAAGTGTGGGTAATGATTGTTATAAAAATGAAGACTATAAAAAAGCAGTAGAAAACTACACTCTTGCTTTGAAAACAAATAGTAATAATGTTGCAATTTATTTAAATCGCGGCAATGCTAACTATAAATTGAAAAAATATGGTGAAGCAATTGAAGATTACACCCAAACCTTACGAATGAATCCTAAAAGTGAAAAAGCTTATATCGGATTGGGTAATACTTGTGCCAAACTAAAAAACTACGATAAAGCCATTGAATACTACACTCAAGCTTTATTAGTAAATCCCAGCAACGATAAAGCTTATATCAGTAGAGGTAATGCTCGCTCTAAATTAAAAGATTACACCGGAGCGATGGAAGATTATAAAAAGGTATGGGCTAAGAGGGATTAGGTTAAAGGTTAAAGGTTACAGGTTAAAGGTTAAAGTTAGGATAAGAAAAAGAAGATAAGCTGCTACGCATTTAATTTGTATATCACTAGCGAGCAAGATGCATGTCCTATCGGACACGCTGAGCCGCACGCTCCGCGTGAACGCTAACGCACTACAACTTTTTCTAATTTATGCGCTGAGCCGCACGCTCCGCGTGAACGCGCACGCTTCGCTAACGCATTATCCAATTTAGCTGCACATCAGCTTAGACAATTTTAAACTCCAAACTCCTAACTCCAAACTCCTAACTCTTAACTCTTAACTCCTAACTCCTAACTCCTAACTCCTAACTCCTAACTTTTTATTACGCTTCATCCCTTCCGCTAACTTCTGCGGGGGGGCTTGTTGCTTCTATGGCGGTGAATGATTCTAAGATTTTGTAAGTATGGGAAGCTCCTTTTGGTACTACCCAAGAATCACCAGCTTTTAATACAACCTTTTGATCTTCTAAATGTAATTCTGCACTACCTTTAATTACATAACCTACGGTTTCATATTCTCTTGATGTTGCTTCTTTAGGCTCGTTGGGTTGTTCGTTTTCCCATAAACGCATTGAAACAGTTTTACCGGAAGCTAAATATTTCTGCCCCATTTCTCCTGTAGGAGAATTAGCTGAATCTACTTTTTTTACTGTTGTATCGCTCATATTATCCTTACGTTGTTAGTTGATAGTTGTTATAGCATTCCTAAATCATTCGTGAGATTTTAGAAACCCGGTTTTTCCAAAAAACCGGGTTTCTGGCACCTAGCTTTCTCAGGACTCATATAGGATTGCTATAGTTGATAGTTGTTAGTTGTTAGGGAATTCGGATTTACAGCACTTTGCAGTTAAATGAGGTACATTCTTGTACTCCCTACTCCCTACTCCCTACTCCCTTATCACGATATGTTCTGTACCTCATTAAGATAAAATCCGCTGTATTTGAGTAACCCGGTTTATTGCTCTTCTCATCAAGAATTAATCATAATTTTACTTCCGAGAAACCGGTTTTTTTTAGGCTTATTGCAAATGGTGCAAGATGTTAATTAAATTTAAACCAAGCTATCTGCTATACCTTGAATAATTTGGCTTTTACTTACCAGTAATTGGTTCTAAAGTATCTTCAATTTTATCTTCTGTTGAACGTAGAAAATCTTTTGTGCTTTCGGGTAATGGTTCATTAAGATTTAGCTTTTCAACGATAGTATCTTTAGTCTCTTTGAGATTTTCTTTGAGATTTTCAACTGGCTTTTTGTCGTCAATATCAATTTTGGTATCTGCATCTGGGACATTATATCTACTTGTTGCTTCTGGTGTTAATGGTTTAGCTTCAGCGATATTTGGGTAACTAAAAACCGACACAAAAATTAGACTTAATCCAATCAACATAATTGCATCAGTTCTTTTATTTATAAGATTTTTAATCCAATAAACTACTTTTTCAATTAGTCTTTTCATGATACACCTGTATTTGTTTCAAACTTTTGAATCAATTATCAATTATCAGTTACCAATAATCAAAAAGCTATTTAGTGTTTGCTTTTGATTGATAATTGATAACTGTTTACTGTTTACTGTTTACTATTTGCCTACTAAATAGCAGTACCTGTTGTAGGTTTAGCTGGCTTGAGTTCGCTGCCCATTTTTGCTCTGTAAAGCTCAACCAAACGCTGTTCGTTAGCCATCAAATCTTTTTGAATTTGGGTAAAAATTTCGGTGGTAACTGGATCGGTATATGCAGCCATCATGCTGCCAACATCGTTGATTGCTGTTTGTAAATCTCCCAAAGCGCAACGAATTTGATAGATATCATCGCTACCTTTGATAGAATTTTTTACTTTGGCATAACCTTCAGCAATCTTGGTAGTTAAAGATGGTTTTTCACCCAGTTTATCTAACCGCGCTTCTAATTTTTGAATATGAACTTCTTTGCTAGCAATCATCTCTTGAAACAGAGATTTTATAGCCGCGTCGGATGCTTTTTCGCCGTAATTTTGTAGTGCTTCGCGAGAATAACGCTCTCCAGCTAAAACGGTATTTAAACCATTTACAATATCGCTTTTATGAGAACCACCCCAAGCATCTGCGATTTTCCACCATTCAGCATTTGCATCATTTTCGTTGGGTAAATCGACTTCTTTCCCGCCATAACCCAAACGGCTTAAAATAGCCGTAGTAAAAATAGGTAAATCCCCAGGTTGACGAGAGGTAATTAAATTACCATCTACTACTAAAGGTTTATCTTCATAGTTAGCACCAGCGTTAATCATATCTTTACGAATAGCGCTGAAACCAGTAGCTGTTTTACCCTTTAATAAATCACCTTCAATTAATAATTGCGGTCCGTGACAAACAGCTGCAACTACTTTACCTTGGCTCATAGCTTTCTGTACGAAACGCACGGTATTAGGATTGCGACGCATTTTATCGGGAGCCATTCCTCCAGGAATAATTACCGCATCAAAATCGCTTGCCATTGCTTCGGTAGTAGTTTGATCGGCTTCTTGGGAAACTTTACCTTTTTTGCCTTTATAAGCTTGGTTCATTTGAGAACCTAAAACAGATACTTCCATACCTGCTTGCTTCAAAGCTTTATAAGGAAGTTGAAATTCCGAATCTTCTACACCGTTTTCAATCAAAATTGCAACTTTCTTTTTCATAGAATTACCAGTAGATACCATGTTTTTCCTTTTCTAACTTCAATCTTTAATCAAACATTATCCAAATCATTTATTACAATTATGCCGATGTTTTTTCAGTCAAACTAGAGAAAACATCTGCATAATCATCAGAAAAATTATGTTTAAAACTAGTAAACTCCCCAGGCGATACCGCACTTTGCAAAACTGTTAAAATAGCGCGGATATGCATTACTGCATCGTTAGGTTGTACACCTTCTTTCTTACTCACGCGTTCTATGAATTCTTCAACTTTAAAATGTTGACCGTTTTCACCTTCACGTCCGCGTAAATATTTAGCGATTTCTTCTGGTAATTGTGCCGCTAAATCCTTAGCTTCATCGCCAACAATCCGCTCTTTGACAGTTTCTAATGTCGCGCTAATTGCAGCTTCTGTTTTTTCGCGAGAATCGATTTGAGCAACGCTTTGAACTTTTTTGATAAATTCATCGTACTTCATATATTAAAACTCCTATTTGTTTTCAGCTTTATTCAACACCAATAGTAGGTTTTTTCTTAATTACAAGTAATTATCTATAATAGAAATCTGCAAAAAAAAACATGGCTATTAACAGTTTAGATCGCCTTATATACAACACCTTGCAAGTGAATGAGGTACATTTTCATCACTCATCACTCCTTACTTGTTACTCGTTACTCGTTACTCCCTATTACCAATTACCAATTACCCATTACCAAAATAAAAAACTATGAATCAAAAATCAAAGGTACTCTTAAGAAATAACTAATGAATATTGACTCATAGTTCTGCAATTAATTCTGTGAGGTTGCTTTTATGTGGATTATTATTTACAACGATATTCATCTGTTAAATATTTCACTTCGTTCGTAGGGGAGATATTATCTTACCCCTTTGGTTATAGTTCTTTTGGAAGAGAAATAGTTATAAATATTGAGCTATTGTGATAAGGCACCATAATCTAAAATCAAATGAGCGAATCAAAAAACAAAAAGGAGCAAAATATCAATAACGAAGCTGAAGTTAACGATTTACCTCAAGAAATAACCGAGTCATACGGAACCGGAGTTCGTCAGCAACCGGGAAGTAATGGCGGTGGAAGATTAATAGATCAAGAAATGAGTCAATATAATGCAACTAGCCCAGAATTAACTGCGGGTGATGTTGATGCTTATTGGCAAGGTGCTGACGCTGTTGGAGATGAAGCAGTTGGTGGTACCGTTGCAACTCCTGGCAAAAACATGACGCAAGAATTAGGAAAAGCAGTTGGTTTGGAAATGGATGATAAACAACCCCTGCAAACAAATGATATTTTAGATAGACGGGATGATGAGCGTTGGGAATTAGATCCTAAATCATCCGAAGATTATCAAAATCATCCTAAATAGATGAGGGAATAGGGAATAGGGAACGGGGAACAGAATCAATCAATAAATAAGGGAGCATCCCAATTTTGCAAAAATATAATTTGGTAGTGCGAGCATCTTGCTCGCTATGTATATCTAGCGAGCAAGATGCATTTCCTTACGGAAACACTGCGTTAACGCACTACAAAAAATAAATTTCCACCTGAAGGGA
>JBCCLY010000186.1:0-7259 GCA_039026655.1 Cyanobacteria bacterium P01_C01_bin.38
AATCCCTTCATTTTCTCATCTAAAGTGGATGTTTGAGTGGTTCATCCGACACACTACCTTTGATTTTAATACTCTTCAGATGTACGGAGTTTTTTCAAAAATCAAATAGGAGTCCTATATAAATAGGACTATAAGAAAGCCATCAGAACTAACGGGACAGACCACTAATACTCCGCCACATTAATTTTGATGGGTCAAACATTCGTAGTGCGAGCATCTTGCTCGCACTACGAATGTGTTACCCCGCAAAACTTATGTAGTCGTCCTCCGGAGCGATAAATCGCCAACTACAAACGTGGAAGCACCCGCCAAGATTAATAAAATAGACAACTAAAAACTAACAACTAACCTGCAATTTATCCCTAACCTGCATTTTCGGTGGCGAATCCGTTGACTGAGATTTGACCAACATTTGTCGCACCATTTTATCGATATAAGCCCGATTTTCGTCGCTTTCTGCTTGTTTGAGGTTTTCTAAGGCAACTTCTGCTGCTGCTGGCTGTGCTTCGGCTACTTCTATAATTTGCTTTACTGTATCGCGCAGTCTTACTTTTCTTAATTGATATGCTGCTACTAAAGGAAAGGTTTTGGAAGCAAGGGCTAATCCTAATAAGCAGGGAAATAAAGGTAATAACCAACCGTTGGTAAATGCTAGGTAGGAAAAACTCACCAAAACCGCAATCGAAGCTACACCACCTACCACAATTAAGCGTAAAGACTGCAACATCCAGCCCAAAGCAGCACCCCAAAGACACCAGAAAAGAATCCACAGCCATTCTGCTGATTCGGATAAAGTTTTTAAGGTTGTTTGATTTAATGCTGATGTCAACAGTTGATTGACTATATTGGCATCAACAACTATACCGGGCATTTCTTCGGGGACGTTACTCCAACGAGTGCTGAAGGGAGTTTGATAGAGTTTATTAAAGCTTTCGGTAGTCAAACCCATAATAACTACACGATTTCGTATGTCGGCTGCGGGTACTTCTCCTGCTAGTAATTGACTCAAGCTATAGTTGGTAAATTGCTTTTGAGTACCAAGATAATTAATTAAAATTTGATAGTCATCATCCGCAGCGCGAATATAATTAGCGTCATTGTTCTTGAAGAATTTAATTTGAGCTTGTTTTAAATTTAAAGTACCGTTAGAAATTGAATTAGTAATTGTTTTTTCATTTAAATCTAAGTATTTCAGAGCCAGTTTTAAAGGAAAGCTCAAGTCTAATTGACTGCTCTGAGAAATTTTTCTTGCTAATACAGCGCGTCTAACTTTACCATCACCGTCAAGAAGTCGGTCGCTAAAACCTATTTGCCTTGGTATTTCCGATACTGATTTGGGAGGAATAATTTCATAACCCAGCACTTCTTCAGTCGCAATTAAATTGGGTGTCCGCGAAGAAAGTTGCTGCCAAGCTTTATCTCTAGATTCTAAAGAAAGATTGCGGTAAATCTTCAAACCGATAGCTTTGGGTTGAGCAGCATTTATTTTCTCTAGCGCTAAAGTTATCATGCTATCGCTGGGGGGAAACTGACCCAATTTTTGTAAATCCGTTTCGTCTACGGTAATTAAAGTTAGATAGTCGGTTGCTATTGCTTGGGGTTGATTCATTTGAACAAACAAATCTCCCAGCATCCATTCTGCACCTTGGAATAACCCGCTCAACCGCACCAAGAGAATTAACAAAGCAAACCCACCACCCAACCAAGCAATTGATATAGGATGGGGACGCAAATATCGCGCTTTTTGTCGGCTGCGACGCTGCGCTCTAGATAAAAGACGATTAGCATTTTTAGCCGCTTCTAAAGCAAATTGTGCTTGTTCTCGCTTTTGTTTTTCTATATTAAAATTATTTTCTACCAGTTGCTTTTCTTTAGTTTGACTAGCATTAAGAAACCGATAGTCAATATCGCTTAATTGTTTATTTTCTGCCCAAGCTAAAGCCTCTTTTAAAGTTAACCCCCCTAGTAATTGAGATGAATCTTGTTGTGAAGTCAGCCAAGCATTAATTTGAGCAGCGTAGGGACGTAAATTATTTAACTGTTGTTCAACCCATTGAGCATTAAAAATCGTTCGATAAATCGGATTTTTGACCTTTAATTGTTCCCCTTCCTTAACTACCAACCCCGATAAAAGTAACTGTGTTTGCTCTTGAGATTGGTCTACTCGAACGGTTTTTTCTGCCAAAATTCGTTGATAAATACCGAGCAAACGTCCTTTGAAGGGGGTATTTGCTAAAAAGCGATCGCGAACTGTACGTAAATGCTCCGGTTCATCTTGAGCTTCCCAGTTATCGATAATTTTCGAGCGAACTGTTACCTCCACGCAATCTTCTTTTAAAGATTCGGGGCACATTAATAACAACAATCTGCATAGCTTTTGAGTTAAAAATGGCTGTCCCCCCGTCCAATAAAGAACTTTTTTCAAAAAAAGTACATTACTAATAAATAAACTTAGCTTTTGTAAAGGAGAACTATTTTCCTGTTCCTTCCACCATTTAGAAAGTTTTATAGTACCAAAAAGATTCAAACCCGACCATAAATCAGCCACAATTCCCTTGTACCATTCCAAAGGAGTAATATTTTCCGTACCGATATTAGTCATATCAATCGTCGTACAGCGATAACCTTCTTCCATAAGACGATGTTTAGTCTTAATCATCAAAGAAGATTTACGCATTTGACGGGAATTAAGAATATAGCAAAAATCACCTTTTTTTAAAGCTTGATAAAGTTGTTTGTCCGCTTCTCTTTCTACATAAAATGGGTCGCTGGGGGATAGAGTTCCGCCGATTTGGTAGCGCATTTTTTTTAGTTATGAGTTATGAGTTATGAGTTATGAGTTATGTTCGCTGACTTTTTAGATTAGGAGAAATAAACTATATAGCATTCCTAAATCATTTGTGAGATTTTAGAAACCCGGTTTTTTGGAAAAACCGGGTTTCTGGCACATACCCTTCTCATAATTCCTCTAGGATTGCGATATTTGTTGTTCAGTAATTATGGTGCGTGACGGCATTCTGTTAGTCTTTGATTTATGTATTATTAAGTTATAGTAGCCGTCACACACCCTACAAGTATATTAAAATATTTGTTTAAGTAACCCCTTTTTATAATAAAATTAACTTGAGAGTACATCCATATAAATTTAATGAAAAAAGTAATTAACAAGATCCAAATTAAACAACAAAAGAGCGACTTAAGCTATTGGCAAAAGCAATCTTATCAACAAAGATTAGAAGCTTTAGAAGAAATTCGCTATCAATATCATCAATACAAATACAATGCTCAACCAAGACTTCAAAGAGTTTATACAGTTATTAAACGATAAGCAGGTAAAATATTTGGTTATCGGTGGTTATGCTGTTGCCATACATGGTCATCCTCGCTACACCAAGGATATTGATATTTGGATTGAAATGAGTCCCGAGAATACTCAAAATTTAATGGCTGCATTAACCGAGTTTGGCTTTGGTAGTTTAGGATTGAGTGCTGAAGATTTCCAAGCTCCAGACCAAATTATTCAATTAGGTTATCCTCCCAGCCGTATTGATTTAATCACCACTCCTGATGGTATAGATTTTGCGACTTGCTATGAAGCTAAAATTGAGGTTTCTATTAACGATATTAAAGTTAATTTTATCGATTTAGAAAACCTCAAAATAAATAAACAAGCTTCAGGAAGATTACAGGATTTAGCTGACTTAGAAAATTTGTCAGATTAGTTCACTAATTGCTGCTGAAAATAAAGCCGATACAGTTCGCAAATCGGTTTCACCAATCCTTTATTAAATTCTACTAATCCCAGAGATTCTAATTTATGAGCTACTATCGCATCTACAAAAGTATCTTCTGGAGTCGCAATAACTTTTTGAAAAGCTGCAACTAAATTAATATCCGATTGCAAAGTAACGAGTAAACTTAATAAATGGTTGTGAAAAATTCCTTCTGGTGTTGGTGCAGTTACAATTAATTCTTTTAAGCTAATTCTCTCTGTTTGTAAGTGATAAAAAGCTAAAGATGTTAAGAAAGGATGTCCGTTAATTAAGTAGTAAAGTTTAGCCAGCAGATTTGCGTTGTCTTCGTCTTGCTTAAAATCTAAACCATAGCGTGTTGCTAGTTCTGCTGTTTGTCCTAAATCGAACAAAGGTAGCTGAAGTGAAAGACCAACGTTAAAGGGAGATTGACTTAGATGTAAGGGAACGTAAATATCCGTTGAGTGAACCAAAATTAAGCGCAATTTTTGCCATAAAGCCTCGCTTTTTGACTGTTCGTGCCAAAACCGCAACATTGATAGAAAATCTCTCGTTAAATCGGGATATTCAAACAACCGATTAAGTTCGTTTATAGCTAACACTAAAGGACGATCTAACTGTCTGAGTAAATAGCTTTCTAAATAAATTCTACAGCTAACTTTACTACCAATTTCTGATTCCCAATATTCTTCTAATTGAGATTCCAGCCCTAGTTGATAGCTAATTGAAGCGCAAAACCACTGCAAGAATTTGTCTAAATCTCCGAATATAGCCGATTCTACTTCTTGGAAATCAACTGTCACGGTAGCATAATTCTTGGTTTGGGCACAATCTAAAATTTGATTCAACAAAGAGCTTTTACCAATTTGCCGCGCTCCTTTAATTCTCAACAAACAACCAGGGCGATCGATTTCGCTATAGGCTATATCTTCATTGGGAGGGCGATTGATTACAATACAGAACCGGGTGCTACTGGAGTTGAAGGATAACTTATTGGTGGTGATGAAACGTTAACGGCAGTAGTAGTATCTGGAGATGGAACAACTGGTAATCGTTGTTTAGTTTCAATTTCACCAGGCTCGATTACTATACGCAAATTTTTTTTAGTTATAGTTTTCCCCGTCGCTGATGAAAGCTCTGACCATAATTTAGCCCCAACTTGCTTGATATAATTTGTCTCATATCCCGAGTCATTAGCGATTTTTGTATATCGCTCTCCTTGCCATGATTTCCCTAAAACATAGCGTTCGCACTCATTCAACTCGCGATTGAGCAATCCCTGTTCGATTGCGCTCAATATTTTTTCTTCGGACATAATATTAAGGGAAAAATAAAAAAATCATCGAAATAGTAAATCGGAGGTACAGGAGTCCGACTTGATTTATGTTAGTAAAGCCTTAGCAGCAGCCATGATTATTTTTAAGGCAACAGGGAACAGAAGTATTACTAAAATTTTCACATAAAATCAATTAGGAGTCCTATTTGACCATATCTAGAACGTATATTAATCATTATTATTATAAAATTACTTGTTCCTTATGGAGGATAAAACTTAAATATACTTTTTCTCAAGACATAATATTTAGAACAGCTAAAAAAATATGAAAATTAGAAAAATTAATGCATTGACATTATGTTGATGTTATGTATTATTTTTTAATCGTAGAATTTTTCTATATTATGGGAACAGGGAACAGGGAACAGGGAACAGGGAACAGGGAACAGGGAACAGGGAACAGGGAACAGGGAACAGCTAAAAACTAAAAACTAAAAACTAAAAACTATTAACTAAAAACTAATCCCCCTCCAACTGACTCTTAACTAAATCGAGAAACAAACCTTCTTGCTGTATCAATTCATCATAATTACCAACCTGAGCCACCCTACCTTTATTGAAAACATAAATTCGATTTGCATTACGAATTGTACTCAGACGGTGAGCAATAACGATTCTGGTTGCAGCTAACTTATCTAAACTTTCGGTAACAATATTTTGAGTACGGTCATCTAACGCGCTGGTGGCTTCATCCATTAAAATGATTTTGGGCTTTTTAACTAAAGCTCTGGCAATTAATAAACGCTGTCTTTGCCCTCCTGAAAGATTACTTCCCCCTTCGCTAATTACGGTATGTAAACCCATCGGCATTGCTTTTACATCTTCTGCTAAACCTGCCATTTGCAAAGCTAACCAGGCTTCATCTTGCAATATTAATGCTCCTGCTGCAATATTCTCATAAATTGAACCGGGGCTGATGCGTCCATTTTGCAATACTACACCCAACTGTCTCCGCACTGCTTCTAAATCTAATTGCGCTAAATCCTTGTCGTCGTAGGATATCGTTCCCGATTGAGGAGTTTCAAATCCCAGCAGCAAACGCAACACCGTGGATTTTCCGCTTCCCGATTCTCCTACTAAAGCAATAAATTCTCCTGGCTCAATCTCAAGACTAATTTTTTTTAGTACTGGGGGGCTATCAATTTTATAGCTAAAAGTGACTTCTTCTAAACTGATTCCACCATGTAAAATTCCGGGATCTGTTTTACTAACATCGTATTCGGGTAAGGTTTGTAAAATCGGCTTTGCTCGCTGCCAAAGAGGAAAAATAGTTAAAATATCCGTTACCGTATTGCTGATACTTGTAACTCCTCCCAAAAAAATTCCCAAGGCTGCATTAAAAGCTAAAAACGTGCCAATAGTTAATCCTTCTCCTGCTACAACTCCCGTCGATGCAACAGCAATTAAGTACAAAAAAGCCGAATTTAATAATGCAGATACTTCATTAAATACCGAAATAATATCCTTAATTTGTTGTGTAAAATTCTTCAGATGAATTTGTTCGGCATATAGTTCAATCCAAGTAGAAAAAGCTCTCTTTTCTGCCAAAGCTACTTTTAATTTAGAAATGCCATTGATTAATTCTACCGTCAGTCTGGTAATTTCCCCGCTTAATTCTTGCTGTCGGCGCAGTTGAGGTAATATCAATAAACTACCAGAAATAGTAATTACAGCCGCTATCGAGGCAATTACAATTGCTACTAAAGCCAGTTGCCAGCTGTAAATCCACATCAGCACCAAATTTAGTAAAGCAAACAATCCCGAGAAAAGAGTGCGTCGCGTTCCCCCAGACAAAATTTGATAAATTTGTTTAATGGATAAAGCGCGGTTAAGTAAATCACCAGAAGAATAGTTGCGGAAAAAAGTCGGACTTAAACGCAACAGTTTATCCCAAACTCCTAGTTGTAAAGCGCTACTAGAAGCAGTTTCAACTCTTAGAGCCATAATTCCTTGGGAAAGATTGAAAGCGGTTTTACCCAAAGTCATTGCTAACAATCCCAATCCTAATTGCCATAGTAAACTCAAATCGCGATCGCCTATTGCGCTATCAACTAACAATCCGGTAGCTTGAGGAACTATCATGCCGATAAGACTACTGACAATTCCCACTATTAAAATACCGACAAGATTGTTTTCTAAACCTTTGATAGCAAAGCGAAGAATTGATAAAG
>JBCCLY010000187.1:0-7249 GCA_039026655.1 Cyanobacteria bacterium P01_C01_bin.38
ACTCCTTTAGAATTACGCCTGTAAACTCCAGTAGCTCTTTCCATAGAGCTATTAAAGGAGTTTTCCATTTCTTGTCTTAATGCATGAAGTGAAGATTCTGTTTTATCAATTCTTGTTCGGGTACGATGGGCTAAAACAGTAAGATTTTCTGTAATTGATTGCGGTAAAATATCGGTCAGTTGCTGAAAATGTTGATACGTTTGACTATCTTTATCTTTAACTGTCTCTTCAAATTCTTGGTAAACTTTACTACCTTTCTTCATTAACTCAACAATCTCGATTACATTCGGTTCTAAACCTCCTAAAGTAATTGTTTTTTCTTGCGAAGAAAACATATCTTGCTTTAAAAACTTAAGCCGTCGTACTGCCTTATTCGTATATTCACTTTCTGGTATTTCTAGTTGAAAAGCCTCTATATATCTACTCATACTTTCCGACATACGACTTATACTAGTATTTAGATCGGCTTTTTTTTCGTTGTAATTCCAGAGGATTTTCTCGAAATCACCTTGCATTTCGGCGAATTCTTGATAAATAACGCTCAAAAACCTCGTGAATTTCTCATCCCCTTGTACTTTTCCTTCTAAACCAAATAAAATTTCTTGTATTTCACTGAGTCTTTCTTTTTTGAATTTTTCTAACCTTGATTCTGAAAGTTGTCGATAAAGTTCGGGAATTTTCAAGGTTTCCATCAATGTGGTTGCGTAGATATCGGCAGGAATATATGAAGGTCCGCTGTGTTGATTATTACCGAAAATTGTTTCGTTCTTAGTTTTTCCGTTAAAAGGACGACTCATCGAACCCAATGCCCATGTGAATTTTCTAGGTAAAGTCGCTAAAAATCCTTTCGCTTCTTGGTTAATATTTCTAACTAAAGGATTACCGTAAATATTATTTACTAATTGAATTATTTTTGCTTCTTCAGAATTACGAACACCACCTGCAACTAAAATTTCAATAGATTTTCTGAGGTGCGCGGCACGCCATTGTAATAATGTGGCAATCAATTCTTGTATTTCGGAAGCTAATAAACTTAATATTAAGTAAGTAAATACTAAACCTAAAGCAATATCGAAGATAAAAGGCAGATTCATATTATTTTCTCTCCCAGTATTTAATCATTAATGTTGGTGAGGCAACAGTATTATTTTTTCGAGCGGCAAATAAGATTTAAATTTTTGTGAAAATTATCCGATTCTTTTCTTGAGAAAAAAATTTAAAAATCTAGCAAAATAAAGATAAATAAATTAGATTTAACGAGATAATGAAAAGATAGCAGTTTCATCGAATGTTATTATTGGAGATTCACAAGTCGGTTTCTCCATCATTTAAGCAGCGATTTAAAACGATTGTCCTAGTTTATGCAAAAAGAAAGCTTTATTTGGGATCGTGTTGATAAACAGTATCGTCGGATGGACAAACGGACAGATAGAATTTGGACAGTAATATTGCTGGTGGCAGCAGTAATACTTTTTACTATTCATTTAGGTGATTTGCCCCTGCGAGATTGGGATGAAGGCACTGTTGCACAAGTCGCACGCGAATTGGGACGCGCTCAATTCGCCGAGATGAAATGGCTTTTCCCAACTTTAGGGGGTGAGCCATACCACAACAAGCCACCATTAATACATTTGATAATTGCTTGGGCTTATAGCTTAGGAGGTGTAAATGAGTGGACTACACGTTTACCCGGTGCAATTTTAACAGCTATTTCAGTGCCTTTTCTGTATAGTATTGGCAGAGAAATATTTGCTTGCCGCATTTGTGCTGTCTATAGCGCTTTGGTTTATCTAACAATGTTGCCGGTAGTGCGTCACGGAAGGCTGGCTATGTTAGATGGTGCGGCAGTTTGCTTTTTCACAATTATGCTGTTGTGCGTGTTGCGAGCGCGTCGCAATTTACGCTATTGCTTGGGCGTAGGTATCGGTTTTGCGCTGATATGTTTGACTAAGAGCATTTTAGGAATATTGCTGGCTATTGTGGCGATGATATATCTACTTTGGGATACGCCGCGATTGCTTACGAGCAAATATATGTGGATGGGAATGTTTATCGGTGCTGCCCCGGTAGCTTTTTGGTACGGTGCCCAATGGTTACACTACGGGCATAATTTTGTGAATAAAGGGATGATGAATCAATCCTTTAGCCGTATCTGGACTTCTGTTGAAAATCATTCGGGGCCACCCTGGTATTATTTATTAGAAATTTGCAAATATACTTGGCCTTGGTTAATCTTTGTTCCAGCTTCTTTACGTTTTACTTGGGAAAATCGCAATCTTAGCTGGGCAAAACTTGTACTAGTTTGGCTCTGTGTTTATTTAATCGCTATTTCTGTGATGGGAACCAAGCTTCCTTGGTATGTCTTCCCGATTTACCCGGCGATCGCCTTGATGATTGGAGCAAAATTAGGTCAAGTCGAAAATTTACCTCTACTAACCCCATTACCAAAATTTTGGATCGGAATGTTAAGCTTTTTGGCTTTGGTTTGTGCAGTTGGTAGCACTTACTATAGCTGGGGTGGAACACCGTCACCCGAATTGCAACTCATATTTGCCTCACTTAGCGTCACAATGGCTTTATCAGCTTTAAGGGCACAAAGAGGTGACAGACAATTCCTCAAAGTACTTTTATGGGGAACCTATGTATCTTTATTATTATTTGTAAAATCGAATTACTGGGTGTGGGAACTCAACGAAGATTATGCAGTAAAACCAGTTGTCCAGATGGTAGCCGAAGCAAATCTAGGAGCAAAAACAGTTTACATATCTTCACCCCACAATCGACCTTCGTTAGAATTTTATAGCGACGGTACCATCAAACCAGCCCCTCCAGATTACTTAAAATATAATTGGCAGCATGATAAACAACCATATTTTTTACTGGACGAAAATACGTTAAAGGATTTTCCATCTGCCAACGTACAAGTAATAGCCAAACAAGAAGGTTGGACTTTAGTTACAAAAAAATTGCCCTCTAACTAAACAAAAATCAGTTAAGGGGCTATTTTCAAAAATTCGTATAAAGGCGGGTAATTTTTGAATTTTACATATAAATATAAACAAGCAGCTAGCTACAACTGAACGGTACATTTTTTGTTAATCAAAAATCCTTGCCGTTCCCTGTTACCCGTTTCCCATTCCCTTTAACTAAAAAATATAGTTTATTGTTCTTGCATACCGGGATTTTTCTCAATACTCTCTGTATTCAAAGGCTTTTGAGTACCATTATCAATAGTATTAGTTTGAGTAACGGTTAACACACCGAAGAAAATAGCGCTTCCTAAAATAAAAGCTATCAAAGGATGCTTAAAAAATACAAAATCTCGTAAAATTCGAGCTAAAGGTCGGCTTTGACGACGAAGTACAGATGAAAGAGTAATTTGTTTTAAAGGAAATGGATCGCGCACGTAATTACCGCTACGACATACCACTAACCTTTCCTGACAGTAAGGACAGTTGTATAATCCAGTACAAGTTTTTAAGGCCTTTGCTGTAGCATTTTTTTGGCAAATGGGGCAAGTAACGTAATGATTATCAAAGGTGTGTGTGTTCATCTACCTCGTCCGCTATTCTATTTACTCGCTGTATAACAATTGGTATAACTGAAAAATTCGTGCTTGTACAACCGAAATACGGTTGGAAATAAGCGATGTGTGATACATACAAATGTCCGTTAGGTAGACGAACATTTAATGACTGCAACACGAGTATAGCTATATTTAAATAACTTTGACCTTACCTCAGTGCTTTGAAAGCACAGAGCAATTGTCTATTAATTTGATTGTAGTCAACTTGAATGTGTGAACCACTACATATTTATAACCTTTATATTTATAACCTTGCTTAACGTGATAGTCGATGACCGCTCGTCGCGTACTATACATTCAATATGTATATTGCGCTCCTATTAGCTGGCAAAGCTTAATTACATATACAGCTTTTCGCAATCAACTCTTGTCTACTGTTTACTATTTAAGCACTTCCTCCACAAAAATTCTGAGTAATTACAGCTTTTTTTACCAAAGCTTTGTAAAGCAATCCGACTTCCAATGAAAATTACTCATAAATTTTCTACATACGTAGCCATACAATAGACTTTTTATATTCGTTTGGAATAACTGATAATTACAGCACTGATATTAAGCCATTAATGCTTTGCCTCTAAGTTTCTAAGACGGTTAAGACAGATAATTCAACCCAAAAATTTTTGAGAAGATCGCAACTTTTAGATATGCTTAGCTTATAGTTATCATAATACCTATAAAGATATTTAAAGACAAATATTTACAAATAAGTCAGGTCAAATTTATAGAAATCTTAATAACAATTTAATTACTATTGAAGATACTTGTTAAAGTTCGTCAATAGTTTTGTAAAAAATCTATATTATTGAATAATTTGTGATAAAGAAATATTGCTAAACAATTAGCAACTCGTCTCGTAGTTAAGAGATAATAAGAAAATTTGTTAAGAAAAAAGCTGCCCGCAACCATTACAGATTGAAAAGGCAGCTACAACCAATAAATGGTTGAAGTATAATAATTGACCGTATAAGAGCAGCGGTTTTTACATTGTTAATTGACGAAACAATGAATTGATATCCTGCTATACACAAATATATCAATCACACTTTTTATTTAAACCAAATTTACCCAAATTATCGTGAATCGAAATTATGGATAGGTTTACAGGTGTTAAACCTGTATGAATTTTCAAGCCAACCGCAGCGCTTGCTTACTTTTATTGATTAATCTCTATCAAGAGATATAAGAGCAATCAAACACTTGCATTAATAGTCAGTCACCTCGACGGAGGAGACTGCATTTTTTTGCAAGCAATGTCAACAAGTCATTTTAAATCAACACTGATGAATCGTGACTATTAAATGACTAAGAATAGGTTAGCTTAATCTTCTTCTTCTTCTTCTTCTAACTCTTCTAAATCTTCAGGATCTAATTGTTTTAGACGAATGTGCTTTTTGCCTAAAGTAATGATAAACTCATCTCCTGGTTTAAGACCCATTTGTTTTGTATAAGCCGAACCTATCAACAAATTACCATTAGACTGCACGCTAATTCGATAGCTAGCGCTGCGTCCTCCCCGACCATTAGCACCAGAAGAACTATCTAACTGAATACCCTCAGCATCAATTAGGGCATTCAAGAATTTCATCATGTTAACACGCTCTATACCATTTTTAGTAACGGTATAGTAGCCGCATTGTTTGGCTTTATCTTCCTTGCTTTCGTTTTCTAGCTCTTTAACTTTCTTGAGTAAATCTTCGCCGACAAGAGGTTCAATTTTTTTCTGTTTAGCCATCAACTTAAATCAAAAACTAACGATGGGTGTAGTGGAATCGATTTCATTTTAACTGACATTGAGGTATTAAGAACACCCAAAGAAGATTAATTTTAATTTTTTTTTGAGGTCGCGATATAAAACTTGCACTTGTGACTCTTAATATTTTAACTATGCACATTGCTTGAGAATGGTTGATAGCATCAAAAAAATTGAAGCAAAAAACAAAGCAATAGCGATAACTATATCAGAAATTTACCCCTCCGAAGAAGGGCGTTAACTCCAACTTTCAATCTATTATTTCAACGGATGCTGCTAAACTATAGAAGATTGAAATTTAAATTATTTGGACGAGGAGTGTCTATTATATTGCTTGCTTGCCGTCTTGATACAAAGTATAAGTCCTGTTGACTTTCAAAGTATGGACAAATTTCATTTCAAGCATTAATCAAAATTACCTGAATGAAACTTACCACTAAAGGACACTATAGTGTAAAAGCGTTACTAGATTTAAGCTTGCAGCAAAAAAGTGGCCCTTCTTCAACTAAAGCTATTGCCAGTCGTCAAAATATTCCCGCTCCCTATCTAGAAAAACTACTAATAGAAATGCGCCGTGCCCGATTGGTAAAATCAATTCGCGGTAAAGATGGCGGATACCAATTAGCGCGAGAACCTGTCAAAATATCTTTAGGAGAAATTTTAGAAGCAGTTGGCGAAACAATTGAACCTTTACCTCACCATAAGGCTTATCCACAAGCAGCTGAAGATTGGGTAACTTTTAGTCTTTGGCATAGACTTTCACAAAAACTCAAAGAAGCATTATACAGCATTACTTTAGCAGACCTTTATTATGATGCTCGCAGCTGGCAAGCTTCTCTTGGAGAAGAAGCTAGTTTTGTCGTTTAATTATTGTTATTAATTATTAGATATTAAATTTTAAATTTTAGATTTTAGTAAAAAAATAACTCTTGCTTCGCTCCTGCACCGGATAATCTAAAATCAGAAATCTAAAACAACCCCAACCTGTTCTTTCAAAAAGACAATCGTAAATCTTTTATCTTAAATCTAAAATCGGGTGAATTTTTCTTCTGCTGTCTTGATTCTTGCTGCTAGTTTAGATTACTTTATCGGCGATCCGTGGAACTGGGTTCACCCCGTACAAGTGATGGGCTGGTTTATTTCTGGTTTATCTAAATTAGCTCTTAAGTATTGTCATAATTCCTTAACACAACGTTTAGCGGGAATAGCTATAACCGCAATTTTGGTAATAGGTAGCGGTGTAATTAGTTGGCTAATAGTCCGATGTGCTATATGGATAAATCCAATAGTAGGAATCTTGACAGAAAGTGTTTTATTAGCCAGTTGTTTTGCCGCACGGAGTTTAAGAACAGCTGCCCAAACAGTAATCAGCCCTTTAGAAGTAGGAAACATTGAGGAAGCCCGTTCTCTTCTGAGCAATTTTGTTGGACGAGATACACAAAATTTGACTTCAGAAGAAATTTATCGAGCAGTTTTAGAAACAGTAACAGAAAACGCTACTGATGGCGTAATGGCTCCTCTTTTTTATGCAGTTGTTGGTGCTTTTGTACCCGTTATTGGCCCTTCAACCTTTGCTTTAGCATATAAAGCCAGCAGTACTCTTGATTCTATGATTGGTTATCGCGAAGTTCCCTATACTTATTTAGGATGGTTTAGCGCACGTTTAGAAGATTTTTTAACTTGGTTGCCATGTAGGCTAACAGTTATAACTCTAGCTTTGCTATCTCGTAAACCCCTTGATGTAATAAAAATTTGTCAGCGAGATGCCCCCAAAGATTCAAGCCCTAATTCTGGATGGAGCGAATGCGCTTATGCTGCAACTTTAGGAGTACAAATGGGGGGTACTAATTGGTATCGCGGTGTCGCCAAAATAAAACCTTTACTTGGAGATGCAATTCATCCAATTACTTCAA
>JBCCLY010000188.1:0-7227 GCA_039026655.1 Cyanobacteria bacterium P01_C01_bin.38
CTAACTCTGAGATTGCTTTGGGGTCAAAGTAGCGGCGCGGTTGAGTTGCGGCTATATGAATTTGTTTTAATGGTACGTTCTGTGTGGAATCGGCTTTATCGGTAGCTGAAATATCTGTGGTGTCCCAAGGTATGTCAATTTTACTTTTAAGTGGTTGGCTGCGTTTGCGATTCATAATGATTCTATGCTGCTGGCTATTTGTTCAAGTACTTTAACGGCTGGATGCTTTGGCTGATATACAGCTAAGGGCATTCGTTCTTCTGTTGCATCAACAAAGGTGGTAGAACGAGAAATGGGAGTCAGGACTTTTCCTACAGAGGCAAGTTGTTCTTGGATGGCTCCCAAGGTGCGGGTGTCCTGGGAATTACGGGCATCGTATTTAGTAGGGACAAATCCGCCTATTTCTAAAGAGCGGTTGACTCTAGTGCGAACTCTAGCGACGGTTTTAAGGAGTTCGTTGGTGCCTTCAAAGGCTTTGAAGTGGGTTTCTATGGGTACGAGGACGTGAGTCGCTGCGACGAGAGAAACGTAACTTAGCAGTCCCAAACTAGGAGGACAATCTATCAAGATAAAGTCGTAATCTTCTTGAATTGGTTCAATGGCGTATTTAAGGCGAAAGTCGCGCAAATCAGCATTGACTAATTGCATTTCCGCCGTACTAAGGGTGGTATTAGTAGGTGCCAAGTCCATGCCGTGAATCCCCTCAGAAATTGGTAGGGGTTGTTCTTCGACTATGGCATCATACATACTTTTCTCCAATTCTCTGGGAACTAAGCCCATAAAAATTGTTAAGGAACCTTGCGGGTCCATGTCTATGAGCAGGACGTTATGTTTCCTGCGTGCTAGATGATAGCCCAGGTTTTGGGTTAGGGTGGTTTTGGCTACCCCGCCCGCCTGGTTAAAAACTGCGATGATTTTGGTCATGAGTAATTTAAGTGACCTGCCCCGTTATAAATAAAGATAACTGTTTATATGTAAATTAGTGTTGTTTCTTTTGAGGTGGGGCTATTGCTTTACCAAATGATATTTTTGTTACTGTTAACACATTGTAGAGGAAAGTAATTCTTTCATAGTAAAACTTTTAAATTTTAATTTGAGCGGAATTATCGCCAAACATTCTATATTTTTTTGGCTGTAAGTACGTTTCGCTATGCAGGATAAGCGCAGTATTTATAAAGTTATTATCAGTTAGTAATACACTCATTAATCGTGGTAATCATGTCCAAACTAACTATTAATCAACGTCTTGATGCACTACTACCAAAGTTACAAGACCAGCGTTTACTTGAAAACCGTGGAATTGGGAATGAAATAGGGTTTTATATTTTTGATTATGACCCCGAACATGAGCCATTAGTACAAAAGCAGATTCCACGACTCATATCACAGCTAAAAAATCCACCTCATGATTTAGTAGTTTTAGAGATAAACTTGTATAAATCGATTCTCGATATTCTAGAAGAGCGGAAAGTGCTACAGAGAGCTTTTGAAATGGAAGCTAGCAAAGGAAGCGCGACTTTAGCTAAGACTATTGCGCCGCTTATTAGACCGGAGCGAGTTATTGATTATATCAAGAAAAAACTGCAAGGTAACGAACAGTTGATTTTTATCACAGGTGTTGGTGCTAGTTATCCGATGTTGCGATCGCACAATATCTTAAATAATTTGCATCCGGTACTTGACAAAGTTCCCTTAGTTATGTTTTTTCCTGGCTCATACGATGGGAACGAATTACGCTTATTTAATACTTTTAAGGATGATAACTACTATCGGGCTTTCCCTTTAGTACCTCACAAATAATTTCTATTGATTATTAATTGACTATTTCTAAACTATTTCACTATGAAAATTGCCGAACTCTTCCAGAAGGACATTTACCGTAACATTAATGGTGTAATTAAGGTTGGACAGCAAGATAGCGACAATATTCGTCAGGAGTTGGAAGAGTACGTTGTTACTCGCGAGTTGGATAAACACTTTAACACGTTTTTTAGTCGCTACACTGAATCTTTAGATAATGCTACAGATAAAATGGGGGTTTGGATTTCTGGTTTCTTTGGTTCCGGTAAATCCCACTTTTTGAAGATTTTATCTTATTTACTGGATAACCAAGCACTGGGAAGCAAGCGTGCTTTGGATTATTTTGATGAAAGTCGCATTCAAGATGCAATGTTGCGTGCGAGTATGGAACAAGCTGTACGCAATTCCTGCGATGTCATTTTATTTAATATTGATTCTAAAGCTGATGCTAACAGCAAGAACGATAAGGATAGTATTGTTAAGGTATTTCAGAAAGTCTTTGACGAGCATCTGGGGTATTTTGGTACGGTACCTGCAATTGCTGCATTTGAGCGTCAATTAGATAAACAAGGTAAATTTGAAGCGTTTCAACAAGCTTTTTTAGATAAAAGTGGTTTGGAATGGAGAGAAAATCGCGATGCTTGGGGTTTCTATCAAGATGCGATGGTTGCTGCTTTGCAAACAAGTGTAGGGATAAGTGCAGAAGATGCAACTCGCTGGCTTAATTTTAACGAGCAAAGCTATTCCTTGAGTGTAGAGGGATTTTCCAAGCAAGTTAAGGAATATTTAAATAAGAAAGGTAAGCAGCATCGCCTAATTTTTATGGTAGATGAAGTTGGACAATATATTGGTGATGACTCCGACTTGATGCTGAATATGCAAACGGTGGTGGAAGATTTAGGTACTCAATGTCAGGGACGAGCTTGGGTTGTGGTAACATCTCAAGAGGCGATGGATGAAATTACCAAAAATCGGATTAAGGGTAATGATTTTTCCAAAATTGTTGGTCGTTTTTATCGTCCTCTCAACCTTTCTTCTGCGAATACGGATGAAGTAATCAAATTGCGTTTGCTGTCGAAAACAGATGCAACGCAAGGTGAATTGGAAGAGTTATACAATCAAAAAATTGCTGTCTTAAAAAATCAAATTACCTTCACCCAAGATAGCGCAGAAATGCCGGGATATGGCAATGTGGAAGATTTCAAGAAAACTTATCCTTTCATACCTTATCAATTTAATCTGTTGCAAAAGGTTTTTACCCAAATTCGGATTATGGGTTCTGCTGGAAAGCATTTAGCTTCTGGGGAACGTTCTTTGTTAGATGCATTTCAAATAGCTTCTAAGGAGGTAGCAAAAGAAAATCTTGGGGTGTTGGTTCCTTTCCATATATTTTATATGGCGGTGGAAGGTTTTCTTGATAGTACCATTAGTCAGGTGATTGTTCAGGCTACGGAAAATTCCCAACTACAAAAAGATTTTGATATCGATTTGTTAAAAACGCTATTTATGATTAAGTATGTTAAGGAAATCCGAGCGAATGTAGATAACTTAACTACTTTGAGTATTAGCAATATTGATGAAGATAGAGTAGGGTTAAAACAGCAGGTAGAAAAGAGTTTAGAACGTTTAGAAAGGCAAACTTTAATTCAGCGAAATGGCGATGAATACGAGTTTTTAACTCACGAAGAACAAGATATTGGACGAGAAATTAAAAATACTCAAGTTGACCCCAGTAAAGTTATTGACGAATTGCAAAAGCTTGTATGGGATTCTATTTTTACTGATAAAAAATTACGCTACAGTCAACGAAATCAGTATGAATTTAATCGCAAACTTGATGAGACAAATTCTGGTAAGCAAATAAGTGATTTAACGTTGCATATTGTTACTCCCTATGCTGAAACTTATGGAACCATGCAAGAAGATAGTCAATGTATATCTTCAACGATGTCTGGTTATGAGGTATTGGTAAGATTGCCAGATGAGCAGCGTTTAATAGATGATTTAGATATCTTGGTAAAAACCGAAGAATATATACGACGGAAAAATAGTAGTAGTCTTACTCCTAGCATTCAAAGTATTCTGAGGACACGGGGTGATGAAAATAACAAAAGACGCGAAGACATCAAAACTATCCTGGAAGATTTGATTTCTCGTGCGGATGTATTTGCTTATGGAAGTAAAGTTAATATCAAAAATCGAGATGCGAAAAATGTTTTAGTTGAAGGTCTAAATTATCTTGTCAGCAATGTTTATAAAAAGCTGGATTATGTAAAAAGTGGTTTTGAAAACGAAGCTGAAATAAGTAATGCTTTAACTCGCGATAGTGAAGAACAAGATATCAACTCACAACCAGTTAATGGAGCAGCTAGAAGCGAAATGCAAGCTTGGTTGCGAGAAGAAACTCGCGTACATCGTCAAGTAACTATTCGTAAATTGATAGAGAAATTTGCTAGTCGTTCCTATGGTTGGTCGGAACTTGATACCTTGGGAATAATGGCTGAGTTGGCGAATACAGGTAAAGTAGAATTACGACACGCTCAAGGTAATGTCAACCTGCGAGAAAGTGGACTTGTAGCGCAGATACGCTCCAGAAAAGGATTAGATGAATATACAGTCAGAATTGCAGAAGAAATTGACCCAGCAAATTTAAAAATTGCCAAAGATATGGCAAGTGAGTTACTAAATATTACCCCACCTGCTGACCCGCAATTACTTTTCAATGCTTACCAAGAAGCTTTTAAAAATCGTCGTCGGGAATTATCGGAATGGTTACAGCAAGCAGAAACTGGTTTACCATTTGCTGATTTATTGCGGAGTAATTTGCAATTTCTCGATGATTTTCTAGCAAAAGATAGTCCTGCGGAATTTTTTAAAATGTTTCGTCCCCGTAAAAATAATATAGAAGATTATATTGAAGACTCGGATAAATTAAATTCTTTCTTTACCAGTCAAATTAAGGTATTCCAAAAAGCCAGCGATGACTTAAAAAACTTGGAACCCCAACTGCGTCACATCACCGACCAAAATTTACTGCAACAGGTGGAGTCAGTAAAACGAATTTTAGCAATGCCCGACCCAACTAGCAAGATTCCTCAACTACCAACTTTACTCAAACCAGTTCAGGAGAAAGTAAGGGAAGTATTACAAGGGCAGATTTACCAAGTGCAGACAAAAAGTAAAAGCGTGTGTGATGAGGTGAGTAAATATATTACCTCGGCTTATCAAGAGGTTTCTGGGGAATTAGATATAACGAGTATTACCCAAGAAGTTAATAATGTTGTTGCTGATGTGAATAATGCAGCTACCATTGATAGCGTTATAGCTCGTGAAAGCGAGTTAGAAAGAATGAAAGCGCAAATACTCGAAAGGGTTGATAAAAAAGCTACAGAAATTGTTCAGCGTCAAGTGAAAACCAATAACGACACACCACCCGTAGTTAAACCTATCGTCGCCGTAAAAGTAGCAAACGTGACACCAAAACCAGTGTTAGAAACTCCACAAGATGTAGATGATTATCTGAAAGCGCTGCGTGATGCTTTACTTGATAAAATTCAGCAAAATAATCGCGTTCGGTTGGAGTAAAAAACACTTTATCTAGTGGTTGAAATTGGCGGTTGAAACCGCTTCTACACAAACAAAACCCACCTGCGCGGGTTACATAATGTCCAGTAAATCACCCACAATATGTCATTGCGAGTGGAACGGAGTGAAACAACGCAATCTCAATAATTTGCGATTGCTAACTTACGCTTCGCTCGCAATGACGGTCATTTAAACGAACTTGATATTATTTACTCGTTCAAAATCTACTTCCTGGTATAAAATTACCAAGGTGATTGATTTTTCTATTCCCAATTACCAATTACCCTTCGGGTTCGCAGTCGCTCATGGGGGAAACCCCCAAGACCGCGCTGTCTCACCAATTACCAATTCCCCATTCCTTATGAACCGCAGTGCTATCAAAAACTTTGCTATATGGGCGCGTCGTTACCTCACCGAGCAAGTAACCGCTCGTGCTTCTCAATATGGTATTACTTGTAAGGAGATTGTTGAACCTCAAACAGTTACCGGGGGTTTGTTGGTAGCGGGTCAAACTTTAGACGCAGAAGAAGCAAAGCAATATGAGCAATTGCGGAAACATCTAGGTGAGTTAATCCAAACATCCAGTCAAGCGCAAGCGGTAGACGCATTAATTGATGAAATAGCTTATACCTGGTTTAACCGTTTCGCAGCGCTGCGGTTTATGGAGGTGAATGGCTATATTGGGCGAGTTTTTAGCAGTACCGACCCGAATTTAGTAGACCCGGATATATTGCGGGATGCTAGTGAAATTGCGGAAATGAAAGATTTACCGGGTTTAGATTTAACAACTTTGACTAAATGGCGCGACTTTGCCAACCGCAGTCCCAATCCCGATGAATTTCTTTATCGACGTTTATTAATTGCTCAGTGTAATGCATTGGCTGTGGGAATACCAGCGTTATTCGACCCCAGCAAGAATTATCAAGCGCTGTTTTTACCGGGAAACTTGTTAAACCAAGATTCGATAATTAGAAAACTGGTACAAGATATTCCCGAAGCAGATTGGCAAGATATTGAGGTTGTGGGATGGTTATATCAATTTTATATTTCCGAGCGCAAAGATGAAGTAATCGGAGCTAAAAGTAAAGTAGCAGCAGCAGACATTCCCGCAGCAACACAGTTATTTACTCCCCATTGGATTGTACGGTATATGGTGGAGAATAGTTTAGGGAAATTATGGTTAGAAGCGCATCCCGAATCAAATTTACGGGAATTTATGCCTTATTATTTGGAGAATCCCGAATCTCTCCATAACCATGTTGATGAAGGAGAAAAAGAAGATAATTTAGAACCTCTCCCTAACCCTCTCCTCGCAGGAAAGGGGATAAGAGAACCAATCCAAAATCCAAAACAAATAAATCCTTTATTAAAATCTCAAACAAATACATCCGTTGTACAAACAAATACATCCGTTGTTAAAATTCAAAACCCCGAAGATTTAACAGTCATAGATCCAGCTTGTGGAAGCGGACACATTTTAGTTTATGCTTTTGATTTGCTGTTTGAAATTTACAAGGAGCAGGGATATTTAGAAAGGGATATCCCAGGATTGATTTTACAGCACAATTTACACGGTTTGGATATTGACGAAAGAGCGGCGCAGTTAGCGAGTTTTGCAGTGTTAATGAAAGCACGGGCTAAGAATTCGCGGATTTTGCGGAAGCCGATTGCATTGAATATTACTGTAGTACGTCCGGTTTACGTTCAAGGTTTGGGGTTGATTGACGAAGTTAATGCTCAAGATTGGGAACCGTTGATAGAAGCTTTTAAAGATGCGGATAATTTGGGAAGTTTGATTACTCCGCCAGATTTTGATAGTGAGAAGTTGCGAGAGCAGATTAA
>JBCCLY010000189.1:0-7226 GCA_039026655.1 Cyanobacteria bacterium P01_C01_bin.38
CGGCGCTTGGATTGCTTGTTTATCAGGAAATGTCTATATTGTTGGACTCAATCAATTACAAGATGTAGAGATTGACAAAATTAATAAGCCTCATTTACCTGTTGCTTCGGGAGAGTTTACACAACGCACGGGAGAAATTATTGTAATTCTTACGGGCGTTTTTGCTCTTTTATCGTCTTGGTTATTGGGGCCATTTTTATTCAGCATGGTGGCTATTAGTTTAGCTATCGGTACGGCTTATTCTTTGCCACCAATTCGTTTAAAACGGTTTCCTTTTTTTGCCGCAATTTGTATTTTTTCAGTACGAGGAGCAATTGTTAATTTAGGATTGTTTCTGCATTTCTCTTGGGTACTGCAAGCTCAACAATCAATTCCACCTGCGGTATGGACTTTAACAGTGTTTATCCTGGTGTTTACAATTGCCATCGCAATCTTTAAAGATATTCCCGACATGGAAGGCGATCGCCAGTACAATATCACCACTTTTACGATTAAGTTAGGTAAGGAAACTGTTTTTAATCTTTCTCGCTGGCTGTTGAGTGTTTGTTACGCTGGTATGATTTTGGTAGGATTTCTAGGCTTTGCAAATGTAAATTCTGTATTTGTAGTAGTTGTTCATTCTGTAATTTTAGGTTTTATGTGGTGGCAAACCCATAAAACTGATTTACAAGATAAAAGTTCTATCACAAAGGCTTACAAGTTTATTTGGAAGTTGTTTTATCTTGAGTATTTTATTTTTCCTATTGCTTGTTTGTTGGGTTAGATAATTTGATTTTATCAGGTTTGTAGTAAGGACTTTAGTCCCCCAGAGCGATAAATCGCTTACTACGAACTTTGTAAAATGAATGTCGTTGAATACTACTTAATAAGATTTTTATACATTAACTCCTAACTCCTAACTCTTAACTCCTAACTCCTAACTCCTAACTCCTAACTCTTAACTCCTAACTCCTAACTAATTGTAATTACCTATGTTAGAAAATTATCAATTAAATACCATTATTCCTGCTGTTATAGTTATTTCAAGCATTTTTATGTTAATTTATTTTGCTGTTAAAACTTTAAGAACTTCTAATCTTTTTCAGAAAGGACTTGACCTTTATCAGCAAAAAGATTATCAAAATGCAGAAAATATTTTTCGTCAGGTAACTTCTATTAATGTAAGTAATGATGTAGTTCGCTTACTTTTAGGAGATTCTTTATTAAAACAGGGGAAAGTAGAGCAAGCTATTGAAAAATATCAAGAAGTTATTGAACGCGCACCTAAAAAGGCTGATGCTTATCTACGTTTGAGTCGAATTTATATGCAGCAGGAGAAGCAATCGGAAGCGATTGCATATTTACAACAAGCTAAAGAAGTTTTACAAAAGCGTCAGCCGGAGAAAGCGGAAGAAGTTAGTCAGTTGTTAGAAAAATTAAACAAATAGGGGATTGGGAATTGGGCATTGGGCATTGAAGATGGGGAGAGGAAATAACTTTTAGTGCATCACTTGATTATTTGCCTCATAACTCCTAACTACTAACCACTAACTACTAACTACTAACTCCCTAATATAAAATCTGATGAAATCTTATGGTAAAGTCTACCTCGTAGGAGCCGGACCTGGAGATGTTGATTATTTAACGGTGAAGGCTTATCGGTTGTTAGCTGAAGCTGAAGTGTTAATTTATGATGCTTTGGTAGATGAGCAATTACTGAAACTGGTACCGAATAATTGCTTAAAAATCTATGTGGGAAAACGTGGTGGTTTACCAAGTACTTCTCAATCAGAAATTAACGATTTATTAGTTAAATATTGTCAGCAAGGAAAGCTGGTAATCAGGCTAAAATCTGGAGATCCGTTTATTTTCGGTCGCTGTATTCTTGAAATTCAAGCTTTAAAAAATGCTGATTGCGATTTTGAGACGATTCCAGGAATTTCTTCTGTAACAGCTGCACCTTTATTAGCAGGAATTCCGCTTACGGATGCGGTGATAAGTAGATGTTTTACTGTATTCAGCGCTCATCAACCGGATATTCTTGATTGGGAAGCACTTTCAAGGATAGATACCTTGGTATTGCTAATGGGCGGACAACATCTTGATGAAATTGTACGGCAATTAATTAGATACGGGAAAAACGAATGTACTCCAGTCGCAATTATCCGTAAAGCAGGTACTTCAGAACAACAGGTATGGGTTGCTGAACTTTCCACAATTGTGGAACTTGTAAAAACGGTGCGTTTGTCTCCTGCTGTAATTGTTATTGGTGAAGTAGTACGCTTGAGCAAGTTTTCTGAGAAAATGAGTTAGATGCAAAGCATTTATAACTTATGTCATCAGATTCTTTTACCCAATCTACGGCAGTATCCCCACCTTTAACAGGAAAAACTGTTTTAATAACTCGTTCCGTGGGACAATCGAGCCAGTTTGCTCAAATGATTAGAGAGGCAGGTGCTAATGCTATCGAAATGCCTGCATTAGAAATTTGTCCTCCTTCTAGTTGGGAGGCTTTAGATAAGGCAATAAATAATTTATCAGAGTTTGACTGGTTGATTCTCACTTCTAGTAACGGTATAAAATACTTTTTTGAGAGGTTAATGGCATTAGAAAAAGATGTACGAATTTTAGCCGATTTGAAAATAGCCGTTGTCGGAGAAAAAACTGCTCAAAGTCTCAAAAGTCATAGTTTACAACCTGATTTTATTCCTCCGGATTTTATCGCTGATTCTTTAATAGAGCATTTTCCCGAACAGCTTAATGGTAAAAAAGTTTTATTTCCTAGAGTTGAAAGCGGAGGAAGAGAAGAATTAGTTAAAGAATTTAGAAATCAAGGAGCAGAAGTTATAGAAGTAGCAGCATATCAATCTTGCTGCCCTAGCGATATTCCTCCTTCTGCTGAATTAGCTTTACAAAGTGGAACCGTTGATATAGTGACTTTTGCAAGTTCCAAAACGGTAAAGTTTTTTACTCAATTAGCAGAAAAAGTTTTTTTGGATAATTCACAAGATAGTCAATCGGCAGTAGTATCTAATTATTTAGAAGGTGTTTGTATTGCTTCGATTGGGCCCCAAACTTCTAAAGCTTGCCAAAAATATTTGGGAAGAGTAGATATTGAAGCTTCTGAATATACCTTGGAAGGATTAACTCAAGCAATTGTTGATTGGGCAAGGAATTTTGAGTAATAGGTAATAGGTAGTTGGTAGTGGGTAGTGGGTAATGGGTAATGGGTAATATATCTAGATATCGAGAAGATTGTCGATCTTTAGTAGATAATAGATAGTTATCAATTAACCCATGTTCCTAATTTCCTATATTTATGAAACGTGTAATCGGCTTAACTGGAGGTATAGCAACAGGTAAAACAACTGTCGCAGATTATTTAGCAGACGTTTATAATTTACCGATTTTAGATGCAGATATTTATGCAAGAGAAGCTGTTGCTGTTAATTCACCACTTTTAGAACAAATAGTCAAACGTCACGGAGAACAAATTTTACTTGAAGATGGCAGCCTTAATCGAGAGAAATTAGGTGAAATCATCTTTAACCAGCATCAAGAACGTTTGTGGATAGATAACTTGATTCATCCCTACGTTGGCGATCGCCTTGCTCTAGGTATCAAAGAAACATCAGCAGAAACTCTAATAGCAGTTGTGCCTTTGTTGTTTGAAGCAAGCATGACAGATTTAGTAACGGAGATTTGGGTAGTAAGTTGCTCGGAAAAACAGCAGTTAGAAAGATTGATGCAGCGAAACCAACTAACTCTCTCTCAAGCGCAAGCAAGAATCAGCAGTCAAATGCCTTTAGCCCAAAAGAAGAAAAAAGCCGATATTGTTTTAGATAATAGTTCAAATGTAGAAAAGTTATTGCAGCAAATAGATATTGCTATATTTCAAAAATAAATAATTTGATTTAATTAAGTCGGCATAAATAAACTCTTCCTTCAAACCTTATTCCCTATTCCCTATTCCCTTGTCCTAATTACTATTTTCAATGCCGACTCACTGGGAGCATCCCAATTGTGTAAAAATATTATCTGTCATTGCGAACGAAGTGAAGCAATCTCAAAGTGTTGCGATTGCTTCACTTCGTTCGCAATGACAACAAAAATCTTGATTATGCAAAATTGGGATGCTCCCGACTCACTACTTAATTTAATTTATTTTAGTTCCTTCATTTTTATGTATTTAACTGTATTTTTAGGAACTATGTAGGTATTTGCTTTTTCAGGAGCGGGGATTTGTTTTTCGGTTAAATAGTAGCTATCATTAGCAAAAACAACGAATATTAATTCTTTATCTATTAAGTCTTTATTGATTGCTTCGTCTTTGAATGTCTTTTTAAATTCAAGCTTAGTCAATAAAGATAAATTTTTTCCTTCAACTAAATGCTTTGCATCAATTACACCTTGATAATAACTTAAGCTAAAGATACTGAATAATATAATCAATGCAAATATTATCAATGCTTTTGATTTTGGGATAAAGGTAAATATATGTGTAAAATTTTTATAATCTAAAAGTACATAAAACAAAAAAGCCAAAAAAATGTAATTCAAATTTAATAGCGAAGTTTGAGAATTGAAATATATACCTCTGATTAAGAATAGTAATACAATCGGTATTATTAAGATTGTAAAAGTTCTTTTAAAAAACTTATTTTTTTCACGATTACTTTCATATAGTATGAATACAAATAAACCAATAAAGAAAATTTTTGCTATGGGAATAATTGTTTTTTGTAAAAAGTAAATTATTGATAAGTGTAGTGAAGCGAAATCTATACTTAAATTTGAGAAAAACCCATATAAATAGCTTAAACTTATACAGTAAACAAAAAGAGCGATAGCAGAAACTATTATAAATGGAATAATATTTTCCAAATATTTGGATAATTGAATTGTTTTGTCGTTTCCGCTACTCATATTATTATCTCAATGGTAAAAAGCAACGAAAAGAATAAATGATATACTTATTGTTATTCAAGATTATATATTACATTTTTATAATTATTTTGTTAGGATTTACTTAAAGCCCACCTTTGTAAGGGGGGTTGGGGGGATCTTAACGTTGCGGTTGCGTAAGTTATGTTTATTAACATCGCTGCATAATAAAATACTTCAATCTATTTTCGATAATTGGTTTACAAATTTTGCGCGTTCCGGTGAATTCAAACCTAGTTGTAAAACTCGAATCACTTGATTCATATCTCCTGCAAGTAATGCCTTTTCGTTTAACCATAAACCAGGAAACACATTACTTTTAAGAACTCCTTCCGCGTCAGCTTTTGAAGAAACATATTCACCATCTTGTAAATAAAACCAATCAAGTTTATTCTCAAAAACCTGCCAGACAATATATTCTAAAACACCATTACGACGGTAAGCATTTTTCTTATCGTGTAAATCATTAGATGCACTACTAGCAGCAACTTCAACAACTAACTCCGGCGCACCTTCAATATAATCATCTTCGCTAATACGCGCTTGTCCACCAAATTTTTCATCTATAAATAACACAACATCCGGTTGAGGTTCGTTATCTAAATCCAACCGCACTGTACAATTGTCACCTAAATTTAAACCTGGAATCGTAATTTTATAATTCCCTAACCAACCAACTAAATTAGCGTGAGGTACCCCATGACTTCTCAAGCGTGTAGGGGAAGCTATATAAACGATTCCTTCAATTAATTCCGCTTTCCTATTATCCGGCATCGCGGTATAACGTCGTTCAAATTCATAGCGAGTTAATCTATCTCCACTTTCCAAAACTGGAATTTGACTGACATTTCTTTTTACAATTGTCATTTTCAATTACCAATTCCCAACTACCAACTACCAATTAAAAACTCCTAACTCTTAACTCCTAACTCCTAACTTATTACCCAGCTTCCCCTCCCACTACTACATCTTTTATCCTTAAACTGGGGCCACCGCAACCTACTGGTAAACCATTTTGTCCGCCTTTTCCACAGCCGCCGGATTCATCCCAGTAAAAATCATCTCCGATACCTTCGATATCTTTTAAAGTTTGGAACACGTTACCGGAAAGGGTAACATCTTTAACGGGTTCGGCAATTTTACCGTTTCTAATCATCCAGGCTTCACCAGCACTAAAAGTAAACATTTCGCCGTTAGTCATTCCACCTAACCAGTTTTTGGCGTAAACTCCTTCTTTTATCCCGGAAAATAAATCATTTACAGGAGTGTTGCCTCTTTCTATCCAGGTATTTGTCATTCTTACTATGGGAGCATAATGATAATTCAAGCAGCGAGAATTTCCTGTGGGAGTTTCGTTTAATTTTCCTGCTGTTTCCCGAGAATGCAATCTTCCTACTAAAATCCCATCTTTAATTAATTGAGTTGTAGTTGCTGGAGTACCTTCATCATCATAATAATAGCTGCCGCGATGTCCGACCGGTGCAGCACCATCGAAAATTTGTAATTCTTCATTACCAAACCGTCTTCCCAGAGTCATTACTTCCAACACATCTGGGTTTTCGTAAGCCATATCTGCTTCGGAAAGATGCCCAAAAGCTTCATGCACAAACAAGCCGGTAAGTACTGGATCGATCACTACTGTGTAAGTATTTCCTTTAACCGAAGGTAGCGATAAAGCCTCAATTGCCCTACGTGCGGCGCTGGTAACTTGCTCGTTTAAACTAGTTAAATCTTCAAAAGCTTTACGAGAGCCTGTAGTTTCTCTTCCGGTTTGAACAGTTTCGCCATTTCTCGCGGTAGCAGCGAAACGCATTTCCATATCTACCCAAGATTGCTCGATAAAAGTACCTTCGCTGGTGGCAATGATTACTTTTTGAGCGCTATCGCCATAACGTACCGAAGTAGTCGTAATACGATTATCTATACTTTTGAGTAAATCGGTGTATTTGTCGCACAAATCTTTTTTTTGACTTAAAGGTATATTTCTTGGATCGGAACCCGTCAAAGGTAATTCACACACTGCCTGCACCGGATTTATCGGAGCTAAAATAGTTTCCTCATCACCCACAATTCGTGCTGCTGCAATTGCTTCTTGAATCCGGTCTTCAATAGTGTCAAGATGATTAAAGCTGCTTAATCCCCATCCACCTTTATAACAAGCTCTAACCTGCCCCCCAATAGAAATACATTCACTTAGAGTTTCCACCTTATCGCCACGCAACAAGATATCAGCCCCCTCAGCTTCCTCAAGGCGAATCATTAAATAGTCAACTTTCTTAGAGTAGCGAGCTATTAAATCGGTA
>JBCCLY010000190.1:0-7216 GCA_039026655.1 Cyanobacteria bacterium P01_C01_bin.38
TCCGGGACGACCTTGCGGTACGCACTACGTGTCTTGAAATAAATATTTATTTCAAGTGGGCTTTATACCCACAATTAAAATTTTTAATTGTGCTATATCCTTCTTCCTTCTTCCTCCGGTGGTACTTCCTTCTTTGTAAAGAGTAGTAGTTTTATTTCCAGCCGTTATGATAGGTAAAATTTTGTAGTAAGAGTTTTAACTATATAGATTATTAAGGTAGCAAATCCCCACTAATAACCTATCCAAAAAATGCAAAGCATTCTTATCATTTCTACTCCCTACTTGCTACTTGCTACTTGCTACTTGCTACTTACTACTTGCTACTTACTACTCCCTACTTGCTACTTGCTACTTGCTACTTGCTACTTACTACTTACTACTCCCTACTCCCTGTAATAATCGATTGCTGCTCAATATATTTCAATGCTTCTTCGGTTTCGATTTGAGGAAATTCTACATAGAAATTACTCACACTCAAAAAAGATTCAGGTGTTGCTAAAGCAATAACCTGTTCCCCCCATTTATACAGCCAAGGTATTAATTGTTGAGGTAAGACAGGGGTACAAAGCCAAATTTGAGCAGGATTTAATTTTCTCAAAGCGGTTGCTGCTGCTGCTATGGTCATACCTGTCGCAATACCATCATCAATCAAGATGATAGTTGCTCCCTCAGCCGAAACTTGAGAACAAGCAGGACTCAACTTTGTCTCCAAAGATTTGGCACAATCTATAGCTAAATTTAAACTTGCTTGACGTTTTTCTCGCGAATAGAATTTGAAGCGAAATATTCTATTGTTTGACCAAATAACACTTCCTGAAGCTGTCACCGCTCCAATGGCTAATTCCTCATTTTGTGGGTGACTGATTTTTTTAGCAACTTCTATTTTTAAAGGACAATCCAGCAAACGCGCTACAGGTAAAGCAACTGGTAATCCCCCTTTAGGTAAAGCATAAACAATTGGGTTTGGTCGTAATCCTGATTCAACCGCTTGTTTTTCTAATTGATTACGAATTACCTCCGCTAACTTTTCACCAGCAACTTCGCGATTTTGAAAAAGTGGGTTGTACAACATGATAACTCAAGTACTTTACAACGGTACTGCCTTACATCTCGCTGTCGTCTACTCGGTTAGGGCTGATATAATAAAGGATTTATAAATATTATTACGCGAAAAAGCGTAGTCGAACCAATATTACAAAACATTTGTCAAACGCAAGTTTAATTTCAAATGAGCAGCATAAATCAGTTGAGTCTTTTCGAGGAGTCAACTTTTAATCAGAAAGAACTTATTCCAACGGATGCTAAAATTGCCATTTCTTCAGGAACTTATTCAAGTATCGTGGAATTGGCACAGCATTGCAGCAGTTGTCATCGCTGTAAACTTGGAGATACTCGTCAAAATGTCGTTGTTGGAAGAGGAAATCTTCAAGCATCTATTATGATTATCGGAGAAGCACCCGGTCAAAACGAGGATGAAACCGGACTACCCTTTGTAGGACGAGCGGGACAACTTCTTGAGAAAATTTTGGCATCAGTAAAACTTGATAGCGAACAAGATGTATATATAGCGAATATAAACAAATGTCGTCCTCCTGATAATCGCAACCCAACAGTTGAAGAAATCAAAGCTTGTAAACCCTATATCTTGGAGCAAATTCGTCTAGTTGACCCAAAAATAATTCTTTTGACAGGTGCGACAGCACTCAAAGGTTTACTAGCTGAAAAAAGGGGAATTACTAAAATTCGCGGACAGTGGATAGAGTGGGAAGGACGTTTATGTATGCCTATTTTTCACCCTGCTTACCTACTACGTAATTCATCCAGAGAAGTTGGTGGACCAAAATGGTTGATGTGGCAAGATATTCAAGCTGTTAGGGCGAAATTTGACGAAATTCAGAAAAATTAGTTTTGCATTTGTTGCTCTTTATCTGGTTCCCAGTCTGAGACTGGGAAAAAGGTCTTGAAGGCTCTGCCTTCAATTATTGAGAATAGTGCTGTTCGGTTAGTTAGATTGTACTTTTATACATGTGGATAAAATTGCGGCAGAATTCACGTATCAATACCTACAATTAACAAAATTACCCGTTAGTGTACCTTGTCAATCTACGGAATCCCGAACCATCGACTTGATGTTCTATGACAGAAACGAATTCAAGGAGAGATTCATGATTCAAAGTCCCGTTCAAATTAAGCAACCTACTTTAAAATTTGGTGCGACTGGGGATTCGGTCAAGCAGTTGCAAAAATTCTTAATCAAAAGAGTTCCCGATGTTCAAAGTTTGGTAATTGATGGTGTATTCGGGGAAATAACTTTACTTGCTGTAGAAATTTTTCAGTATCGCACCTTTTTAAAACAGGATGGTATTGTTGGGGTCGTCACTTGGGAAGCGCTCTACATTGGTCAACGTCCCGATTTACCTCTATTGTATCCCGGTAGCTACTGCGATGATGTTGCAAAAATCCAAAGTGTTTTGAAATTTTCTCCCTTTATTCAAGAAACTTTAGGCTTTAACGGTTACTATTTTGGAAAGATTGATGGTATTTTTGGATATCAAACTCTAGCCGCAATCAAGTCTTTTCAAAATGATAAACAAATAGTCGTAGATGGAGTAATTGGTTCTCAAACTTGGGACTATCTAATGGAACTTGCTGCATTGATTAGTCATTGTGCTTTATAGTTTTTATTGAAAATAGTGCTGGTTATTCTAATTTCACATTTTTTAAGAGAGAACAGAGAACAGAAAATAAGGCATATGGCAAGTTTAAGGAATCTGGTTAATCTAAAAAAAACCAGGTTCCAATTTTGCTTAGGAGAGAACGCTATGGGAAGGTTAAAGGTTAAAGATTTTGGTCTTGATTAATGTCATAACTGGGATTAAATTTTTGCAATACTGCTATATTTGTAATCACAAAACCTTATTTTTCAACTTCCACATAGGAGACATTAAGTTAACATTACAAGTGTATAAGTCTTAATATAAATAAGAAGATTAGATTTCAAAATGGGTTAAATTGAGCAATATAATCCAAAATCCGTCTTGGTAAAGTTTGGGGGACGGAAACCGACACCCCCAACTTTACCGCAAAATCTAAAATCCAAAATTTTATGTCTTTTCCCGAAATTCCTGATTCCTGGAAAATCGTACTTGCTGAAGAATTTGATAAACCCTATTTCAAAGAACTTGAAAATTTTATAGCACAAGAGCGAAAAACTAAAACTATTTATCCTGCATCAGAAGATGTATTTTCAGCATTTGAACTGACACCATTTGAACAAGTAAACGTTTTAATACTCGGACAAGACCCCTATCACGGTGATAATCAAGCACATGGCTTATGCTTTTCGGTAAAACCAGGTATAAAAACTCCACCATCCTTGGTTAATATTTATAAGGAACTTAAAAGCGATATTGGGTTTGACATTCCCAATCATGGATATCTTGTACCCTGGGCAAAACAAGGTATTCTGATGATTAACGCGGTATTAACTGTAGAAGCACATACACCCAATTCCCATAAAAACAAAGGTTGGGAAACCTTTACTGACGCAGTTATTAGCAAAGTTAACCAAAAACAAGAACCAGTTATTTTTGTACTTTGGGGTGGTTATGCAAAAAAGAAGCTGAAATTAATAGACAGCAATCGTCACACCGTCATTCAATCAGCACACCCTTCTCCACTATCCGCTCGAAACGGTTTTTTTGGTAGTAAACCTTTTTCACAAATCAATACTGCACTACGTCAATCAGGAAAACCAATTATCAATTATCAATTATCAGTGAACAATTAACAATTATCAGTTATCAATTACCAATCCAAAATCTAAAATCTAAAATCTAAAATTCCTAACTCCTAATTCCTAACTCTTAACTCCTAACTCCCAATCCAAAATCCAAAATCCAAAATCTAAAATCCAAAATTCCTGTGTGGACTTCCTTGCATGCAAATATACATCGCACTATCCGGTTGCGCGGCTTGTTAAAACGCAATCAAAGGTTATTAATTGCGGTTTCTGGGGGACAAGATTCTTTGTGTTTGTCTCAATTAATGTTAGATTTACAACCAAAATGGGGATGGTCTCTCGGTATTGCTCATTGCGACCATTGTTGGCGCGAGGATTCGCGAGCAAATGCTAGTTATGTAGAACAACTTGCATCTAATTGGGGGGTACCTTTTTATTTAGAAACTGCTTCTCAATCTCTGTCAAGTGAAGCCGCAGCAAGGAATTGGAGATATAAAGCTTTACTAAAAATTGCTCATCAAAATAATTATCAATGCATAATTACAGGACATACTGCGACGGATAGAGCGGAAACTTTGATTTATAATCTGATGCGTGGTAGTGGTGCAGACGGTTTGCAGGCTCTCACCTGGCAGCGTCTGTTGGATGATAAAATCATGCTTGTGCGTCCGCTTTTAGAAGTGACTCGGACTCAAACAGGTCAGTTTTGCCAAGATTTTCAATTACAAATTTGGGAAGATTCTACAAATCAAGATTTAAAATATGCTCGCAATCGCATCCGTCAGGAATTAATACCTTTATTACAAGAAAAATTCAATCCGAAAGTTGAGTCGAATTTAGCTCAAACAGCAGAACTATTACAAGCAGAAGTGGAATTCTTGGAACAAGCTGCTAAGGAATTGCGAGAAAAGGCTGAAGTCATAAATCAAGAAAATTCTAGCAAGACACTGGTACGTTTGAATAGAAAAGTCTTGCAAAAAGCTCCATTAGCATTACAGCGTCGTGCTATACGTCAAATTTTACAAAAAATAATGCCTGCTGCTCCCAATTTTGAGCATATTGAAAAATTGGTGGTTTTGATTAATGCTCCAAATCGCTCGCAAACAGACCCATTTCCTGGAGAAATTTTAGCTGTAGTCGAAAGCGAATGGATTTGTTTGAAAAATAATATATAGCACTACGTAATTGGGTTAGAGCATTTATGAATGATATAGCACTACGTAATTGTGTTAGAACATTCATGAATGCTCAAACCTATAATTATTAGACCTTTTTTTCAATAATATTTAACCTCTAACCTCTAACCTTTGACCTTTTTTTATTGAGCAATCAAATTCTCAATAGAGGAACGCATATCTGTAATCGCTTGTACCTGATAATCGCCAGTTTCCTGTACTTGCGTCAAAGCATCTCCAATAGCTTGTAACTTGTGTCGCAAACTTTCCAAGGAATCCTGTACTGGCTGGAGCGTTTCTTCATAAAGATTAACTCTAGCCCACATTTGAACATTTGCAGTTTGCAATGCAGATAAATTTTCTTCCATCGCTTGTAATGTTTGACGTTTGGTATCCCGTTCTTCAGTTTTGGCTGTAATTGTCTCTTGCGCTTGTTGAATACCATCACGCATTTGTTCAATTTCAGCTTCTAGTTTTTCGAGTTGTTCGGAATACCTTTGTCGTCCTTGTTCTATTTGCTCTACTATCGGACTTAAATCTATTTGGCTTTGTCCGTTTGCTTGTTTTTTTCGGTTAGAAAGTACAGTTTGATGAATTTCGAGTGATTCTTGACGCTCAACTAAACTACGACGCTGACCAACTAAAGTTTCGTTGAGCATCTCGTAGCTATCTTTTTCATCTGTAAGTTCTTCTTCTATAGCGCTACGTTCTTCTTCAGAAGCTGAGTTAATTTTTTCTTGCAGTTCATCTATTGTTCGCTGCTTGTAGCTGAGTTCTTGCTCTTGTTCCTCAACAAAACTAGAATCAACTTTTAATTTTTCCTGCAAATCTTCAATTGTTTTTAACAGTTCTTCTGTAGACACAGATTTCAAAGCTTCCGCATCAAAATCTAAAGTTAAATCTTCTTCACTAGAACTATTGGAAGTTTGATTGCACGAATCAAGCTGCTCTTGCAACTTTTGGTGTTGTTCCAATTGCTCTTGTAACACCTGCACAAAATCTTGCTTGCTCTCAAGATTTGCAGTATTGATTTTCAGATCTGCTGTTTGTTCTTGGAGCAAATTTTCAATTTGCTCGAAATCAGAATTAGCTTCTTGAAGTTCTCCAGATAAACTCTCTAATTGAGTTTGCTGCTCGTTCGCTTCAGCTTTTTGCTTTTCTAACTGTTCCCAATGAGGATTAAGAATAGCTTGCTGATTCTCAACCATCTCAAATGCATTATCAAGATGCTCGCGAACGTTTGAGGGTTGAGCAATATTATTAGAGAGTTTTTCTAATAAATCGCTAATTACCTGAGCTTGCTCTTCATCTAAAACCGCTCCCTGTTGAACTTCCGACTGAAATTCTTCCAAGCGACGCTGTTCACCGCGCAATTGCTCCCAAGCCCCTTCAAGCTCTTCACGACTACGGTTGATTTCTTCTTGCAAGCTTTCAACTTCTTGACGGGAGCTTTCAACTTCCTGAATTTTTGCGTCTATATGTTGCGCTTCTTCTTGAATTTGTCGTGCTTCTTCTTCTCGTGCTTCCAATTCCATTTCACGACGGCTTATTTCCTGTCCTTGAAATGTCAATGACTCTTTCCACTGGTCTATTTCTTCCTCTTTGAGTTTAAATTTTTCCAACTGACGGGAAAAATTCTGCAAAATAGTTACCAATGGACGACCAGCTTCTTGCAGTCGCTGTACCTGACGAGTTGCATTCAGTTCAGCTAATACAAGCGCTCCATCATTTAACTTGCTAGCTTCGTCAGCAGCAATTACTTCTTCCGGTACCGTATTCCAACTCTGGTCATTGCGTTGACAAGCCAGCAGTTTTAATTCGGTTTTGGCTCCACTACCGAGTAAGCCACCCTTCTGTTTTTGTACTTCAGCTAAATACAGCACACCGCAAACCCTTATTGATGTACTTGAATAAGTGTTAATTTATACGATAGATGTCAGCAATAATTTGCCCTATTTCACCTCAAATCAACTTTTAGAAAATAAGTGAAAAATTTCATATGCGCCCTGAATAATCGCATAGTGTTATTTATAATAGATTTCCATCGTGTCTCTACATTCTGGACTTATAAAGCTGGGATGGCTACCGTATTATTACCAACACTTTTCATAATTTTTAGGGAATCTGGGAAGTAGGAAGTAGGAAGTAGGAAGTAGTAAGTAGCAAGTAGCAAGTAGCAAGTAGCAAGTAGCAAGTAGTAAGTAGCAAGTAGTAAGTAGCAAGTAGCAAGTAGCAAGTAGCAAGTAGTAAGTAGCAAGTAGCAAGTAGCAAGTAGTAAGTAGCAAGTAGCAAGTAGTAA
>JBCCLY010000191.1:0-7200 GCA_039026655.1 Cyanobacteria bacterium P01_C01_bin.38
AGTTCATCTTCTTGAGGACGAAATCGCGTTAAACCCACTGGTACCACTGCAACAGAAGCCACCGCAGGCAATTCGCCGGTATGAAAAGACGCTAAATCGCGCAGAGTTGTTTCTAAGTGTACGCCATCATTAATACCAGGGCAAACAACTACTTGTGCGTGAATTTGCAGCCTTCTTTCCTGAAACCACTTGATATTATCTAAAATTTCTCCCGCACGTTGATTTTTTAATAATCTAATTCTTACTTCGGGTTCGGTAGCATGAACGGATACATAAAGCGGCGACAATCGCATCCGTTCGATTCTTTCCCATTCCCGCTGCGGTAAATTCGTTAAAGTCAGATAAGATCCGTAGAGAAAACTTAAACGATAATCGTCATCTTTAAAGTAAAGACTAGAGCGTTTACCCGGTGGCTGTTGATCGATAAAACAAAAAGGACAGCGATTATTACATTGGATTAAACCATCAAAAAGCGCCGATTCAAACTCCAAGCCTAAATCATCATCATATTCTTTTTCAATTTCAATTTGATGAGTTTTGCCCTTCTCATCTAAAACCTCTAATTCTAAAACTTCATCAGCACATAAAAACTGATAATCAATCAAATCGCGAGGATGCACCCCATTAATACTAACGATTGCATCACCTACATCAAATCCTATTTCAGCGCCAATAGAATCCGGTAATATCTTTGTAATACGAGCAGGGCGGATGTTCATAAGTTAGGAGTTAGGAGTTATGAGTTAGGAGTTAGGAGTTGGGAGTTATGAGTTAGGAGTTGGGAGTTATGAGTTGGGAGTTGTATTTTGATATCATCAATATCCTAAATATCGTACATCCTTGTTGAAAAATTGTTATTCATCCTCGATCGCGATGTTGGGTTATGACATGGTTAGTTAACGCGATTGTGATAACTTTTAGGAGACGTAAAATTTTACGTCTCTACATTATTTTCGTCATAATTTATGAAACGCATTGCAACTCCTAACTCCTAACTCATAACTCCTAACTCCTAACTCTCAACTCCTAACTATTTTCAAGAAACCCTGCGGCAATTCCACTTAATATAAAAATTCCGAATATTAATCGATACCAAACGAACACCCAGGTAGTTTGAGTTTTCAGAAAGCGCAACAAACTGGCGATCGCCAAGTAAGAAAATACTGCACTTGAGATTATCCCTGCCACCAAGGAAGCTATCTGACTTCCATCAACTCCTGCTGCAAAAAAATCTTGTAATTGTACTAATCCAGCTATAGAAATCGCCGGAATACCTAGTAAAAACGAAAATCTTGCTGCGGTTTCTCGCTCTAAATTTAAAAATAATCCTGCCGTTAAAGTCGAACCAGATCGAGATACACCCGGAATCAGCGCTAAAGCTTGAGCAATACCCATTAGCAAGCCATCTAACATTACTAAATGTTCAAAATCGCGCTGACGCTTGCTGAATTTTTCCGCTAATCCCAAAAGTATCGACATCACAATAGAAGCAATCGCGATCGCGCTCATACTCCGCAGCGGTGAGTTATCAAAGTCGGGTATAAAAATTTTGATAATTATTCCAAATAATAATATCGGTAGCGTGCCAAAAAGAATACCTATACACAAGCGAAAATCAAAATCCATGTAGTCTTTTAAGGCGATCGCTCTGGTAGCACCTTTAAAAATCCTGGACAAATCTTTCCAGAAATACCACAGCACCGCCAAAATACTTCCCAGTTGAATCACCGCACTAAAAGCGACTCCAGGATCTCCCCAACCAAGTGCTACCGGAACAACTTTTAAATGAGCGGTACTGCTAATCGGTAGAAATTCAGTTGCGCCTTGTACAAAGCCCAAAAAAATCGCTTGCAACACATTCATTTGCTGCACTCCATCAGCAGATGAAACTTCATTAGCAAAAGTTTTTAACGGATGTATCGTAATGCTGAATATGGCGGATGCTAAAGTTAAAACCCAGAATAATTGACGCTGAAAAAAAGTCCGTATATTTGTTCTCACCATCAAAAGAAAACCAAAACTTCGGGTTTTACGAAGCTCTTTGTCATTATCCATCACAATCCGGCAGTTAGATTTTAGATTTTAGATTTTAGATTTTGGATTGAAAGTTAGGAGTTAGGAGTTAGGAGTTAGGAGTTAGGAAATTAATATTTCCCCTTGTTACCTTTCCCCCTCTCCCAATGCCCAATGCCCAATCCCCAATTCCCAATTTCTATATCTTGCACAAACAAACAGCAGACTCAAGGCTACGACAATACAAACAGTTACCTCACCAACAAAAAACTAAGGTTCGTAGTTGGGACTTTTAGTCTTAAATCCCAGCGATAAATCGCCAACTACAAACCTTTTTATCCATCATAATTAACTCCTAACTCCTAACTCCTAACTCCTAACTTCCTACAGGTACATCTTTAAGTACGCCGAAATATAATCCAGCTAAGATAGCGATACCGAAGATTACGCGATACCAAACGAATATCCAAGTGCTTTTGGTTTTAAGGAATTCTACTAACCAAGCAATTGCTAAGTAAGAAAATATTCCTGATGAAATTACAGATGCTACTAAGGTAAGAATTTCTGAACTATCAACTCCAACTTCTACTAAATCTTTAACTGAAATTAAGCCAGCTAAAGTAATTGCGGGAATTCCTAACAAAAATGAGAACCTTGCTGCTGTTCCCCTTTCCAATCCCATAAATAATCCTGCTGTCAAAGTTGAGCCACTTCGAGAAGCCCCAGGTACTAATGCCAAAGCTTGAGCGCAGCCCATTAATATGCCATCACCCATTGTTAATTTGTCAAAATTGCGCTGTCTGCTGCCTTTCATTTCAGCTAATCCCAGCAGTATACCCATGACAATTGATACAACCGCGATTACACCCATACCTCTGACAGTATTTTCGTAAAATTCTTCAAATACAATTTTGAGTAAAAGCCCTAAAACTACTATTGGTAATGTTCCGATGGCAATTCCTAGAGCGATGCGGAAATCGGTATCTCGATAATCTTTACGTCTAATAGCAATATACGCACCTGTCAAAACTTTCTTCAAATCTCCCCAAAAGTACCAAAGCACAGCCACGATACTACCAAGCTGAATTGCTGCACTAAATGCTGAACCTGGATCTCCCCAACCTAATGCCACCGGTACAGCTTTCAAATGCGCCGTACTACTGATGGGCAAAAATTCTGTTGCACCTTGCACAAAGCCTAAAAAGATGCCTTGCCATACATTCATTTGCGAAGCGCCTTCAACAAGAGGGGCATTTGCATCTTGACTCAGAACTTTCAACGGAAATGAAGAAACCGATAAAACGCTACTTCCTACCATCAATAAGGGAAACAGCAAACGTTTGGATACAGCCATGAATACACCTATCTACCCGTAATTACCAACGATTACACTTTCAACCAATTCTGTAGTGTTTACAGGAAAAAATACACCAGTTGAAAACAATATTTCCTGCTTACGCCCGAATTGTGAAGCCCAATTCTCGCTACAGCATACCTGCAAACGAAACTTTCTTCTTTGTGTTTTTTTTAAAGATTTTCTAATTGGCTACAATTGGGATACTATGAATATGCCCCCCCCCTGGATTTATATATCTATGGAGAGGTTGCAAAAAGACCTTAAGAAAAGTTAATCTTTGTAAAGAATATTAAAATTTTGACTAATAATACGTTGTATTCATATACAGTTTTTAACCCCGTGACTCAAACAGTTGAAAGACTAGAATCCTTAAAAATCAAGACAATAGCGAATCAAAAAGTGATAAGCACGGTAATACCCTTACATGAAGAGGAAGATGAGAAATTAACATCTTTTTCAACTTCTTCCCTGATACCTATTTTTTTTGGGGTTACATCTCGACAAGCTCTACTGGTATTTACTGCTGCGGTATTTTTGGTATCGGTGCCTGTATTTATTGAAGCACCGCTGGTAAGAGTACTGCCGTGGTTGAGTGTAGCTCTAACAGTAGGATGGGTATGGCTGAGTAAATTATTGATGTCGCGGAGTGCAACTTATGTTTGGGGAGATTTGCTTCTAGGTTTCAGTTGGAGTTGGTTGGCTGGTTCTATATATTGGGGTTGGTTGCGCTGGGAGCCTTTATGGCATTTACCCGTAGAATCAATAGGTTTACCCTTCGCCGTTTGGTGTTTGTATCGCAATTGGGGCAAAGTCGGTAACTGGTTTTATTTTGGTTCTCTGGTTGGTACAGTTTTAACCGACATATATTTTTACATAGTGAACTTGATACCCTACTGGCGGCAGATTATGGTTGTAGAGCCAGAAGCAGCAACACCCGTTTTAAAAGCAGCACTTTCACAAGTAGAAACACCATTTGGGCAAGCTTGGGCAGTTGTTTTAGCCGTAGTGTTATTAAGCGTTGGGATTATACCTTTAAAATATAAGCAGCTGCACTGGTATGCTTTTAGTGGAGCAGTTTTAAGCACAATTTTAGTAGACAGCTTATTTCTAATCGCTGCCGTTGTGGCTTAGAGGATGTTTTAAAGTTGGATTTAATACTAAATCTGTTGACTGTAAGTCACGGCTACATAAGCGAAACCCTCCTGTACGGGTTGTAAATTAACTAATCTACCCAGGTAGACTTTGCTTGTATAGTAGTGATTTTAACCGCCCGATACTTTTAAAGCATTCTATAGAGGTTTGAGCAATCTGCTTTTCTAACGACTCGAATAGCTAGCGAAAGCTTTTTTTGCGAAAATCTTGCTCTAAATCCTTGGGAGTAAATATTAGATATCTTGATAAGCTATATATTAGTTTTTAATTACTGCTGTGTTTAAGCTACTTACTACAAGCATTTGTCATTTATGCACGATCTGTAACGAATGGCATTACTAGTAGGATTTAGCTTAAAGCTTTGTATAAGTTTGATGGAAAGAGGTAGAAAATCGTGAAACGATTGGCGCATTTAGTAACAGTATTTAGTTTGTTAATCGGATTTTGGGGATTGTTAGGTTCCCACGGAGTAGCCCAAGCAGTAAGTTTAAATGAATTTACTGTTAACAATGCTCCTATTTTTGCTATTGATTCATCCCGAGTATTGCGAAATCGAGCAGATGAGAAACTTGCAGATGTTTATGGTGACAAAATTGATTTAAACAATACCAACATAGGAGCTTTTCAAAGGTATAGAGGACTATATCCTACACTTGCAAAAAAAATAGTCTTTAACGCTCCTTACGACAACGTAGAAGATGTGCTGAATCTCCAAGGTTTAAGCGAAAGACAAAAACAACGATTGCAAGCGAACATGGACAACTTTACAGTTAATCCACCAGAAGAAATCTTTATTGACGGCGATGAGCGCATCAATAATGGTATTTACAGATAAACAATGCCCGTGTTTTTGAATATCGTGATTTTTAATCTGGTCGTTTTTGTTTGAAATTTAGATCATCCTCAAAAGGATAAATTAAGAGACGTTGCATTGCAACGTCTCTTGATAGTATATTTTTTTTAAGCTTTTAAAAATACAAATTTTGACGAAAAATACTCTTCAAAATAAATTTGATGTTTTGGTAGTGGGTGCTGGTGCCGCTGGACTTTATACCGCTCTTTGTCTCCCTCAAAATTTACAAGTTGGCTTAATTACTAAAAAAACTATTTCCTTGTCTGCTAGTGAATGGGCACAAGGAGGTATTGCAGCAGCAGTTTCTCCAAAAGATTCTCCGCAATTACACGTCGAAGATACTTTACGTGCGGGTGCTGGTTTGTGCGAACCTTCTGTAGTTAAATTCCTAGCCGAAAAAGCTCCAGAATGTATTCAATCTCTGGTTGATTTAGGAGTAGCTTTCGATCGCAGCGGTTCTGATTTAGCTTTAACTTTAGAAGCAGCCCACTCCCGTCATAGAGTTCTTCATGCTGCCGATACCACGGGTTCGCAAGTAGTCACTACTCTAAGCGCTCAAGTATTGCAACGTCAGAATATTAAAATTATTCAACAAGCTTTAGCGTTAGATTTATGGTTACACCCAGAAGGACGGATTCAGGGAATTAGCTTGTTTTTTCAAGATGAAATTCGATGGATTCAAGCTAGTGCGGTGATACTAGCAACAGGTGGTGGTGGCCAAGTTTTTGCTCAAACGACTAATCCAGCTATTAGTACTGGTGATGGTGTAGCTATAGCATGGAATGCTGGGGGAATTCTTAGAGATTTAGAGTTTATGCAGTTTCATCCTACAGCTTTAACAAAACCAGGTGCCGACAGATTTTTAATCAGCGAAGCAGTACGCGGTGAAGGGGCACATCTGATTGATAACCAAGGAAGACGTTTCGCGTTTGACTACCATCCCAATGGCGAACTAGCTCCCCGAGACATTGTTAGTCGCGCTATCTTCACTCATTTGCAAAAAACAGAAAACGATCCAGCTACTGCAAATGTATGGTTGGATATGAAACCGATTCCTCCCGAAAAAATTCGTTATCGCTTTCCTAATATCGTTAAAGTTTGTCAGCGCTGGGGAATTAATGTATTCTCCGAACCTATCCCCGTTGCACCAGCCGCTCATTACTGGATGGGTGGAATTAAAACAGATTTGATGAATCGTACTAATATTCCGGGTTTATACGCAGTTGGAGAAACAGCCAGTACCGGAGTTCATGGAGCGAATCGTTTGGCTAGCAACTCTCTACTAGAATGTATAGTTTTCGGCGCTCAAATGTCTAATCTTAAAGTAAAAGACAACATCAATATTGAAGTTGAGCATCTTTCATCAGATAGATTTGAGATCGATACTTTAGATAACACTCAAGAATACAAATGTTTACAAGAATTACGAAGTGAAATACCGCGTTTGGTTTGGCAATCTGCTGGAATTTGTCGAGAACAATCGAGTTTAGATAAAGCAGTTTCTACTATTGAAGCTTGGCGTAAAGAATTTACTAATCTTGAATTAAGTAAATTTCTATCTTCTTTGAATCCACCAAAGCCAGCTAGTTTTGAATCAAACGATGCTCAAAAACTATTGCTGCTGTGGGCGCAAGTCCGCAATTTGCTTGATATTGCTTATTTAATTCTTAAAAGTGCTGCTTACAGAATTGAGAGTAGAGGAGGACATTATCGTCTGGATTACCCCCAATCAAATCCTGAATGGCAAGTACATACGTTAATAAAAAACGATAGCTGGTGGAAAGAAGCTATTAATGGCGATTAAACCGCGAAAATAACCATTTAA
>JBCCLY010000192.1:0-7123 GCA_039026655.1 Cyanobacteria bacterium P01_C01_bin.38
CTTTGATGAGAATGATGACTGTTGGTGGTGCTTCTTAAGCACTTTTTTTATTTACTACAAGAGGCAGAGCCTCTAAATCTTAGTTCCCAGGCTGAGCCTGGGAACCAGGAAAAACCCCAGGCTGAGCCTGGGAACCAGAAACCCCAAGCGCCTGGGAACCAGAAAACTAAAATACTTAACAGGAATTAAATTTATGATTATCATAGACAACGCTTTACGAAAACGCGCCGAAGCAGGAAACCCAGTCAAGGTAGCAATGATTGGCGCGGGTTTTATGGGACGAGGAATTGCGAACCAAATTGCTAATTCTGTTCCTGGAATGGAATTAGTTGCAATTTCTAACCGTAATGTAGAAGCTGCGAAACGAGCTTATACTGAAGCCGGAATTGAGAATATTAAAGAAATTTCTAATGTAGCGGATTTAGAAGACGCTGTTAAAAAAGGTGAATACGCAGTAACTGAAGACGCAATGCTGCTGTGTCGCGCTGAAGGTATTGATGCAATTATCGAAGTAACTGGAGCAATTGAATTTGGCGCTCATGTTGTGATGGAGGCGATCGCCCATCGCAAGCATATTATTATGATGAATGCCGAACTTGACGGTACTATCGGTTCTATATTGAAAGTTTATGCGGATAAAGCCGGAGTGATTCTTTCTGCTTGTGATGGCGATCAACCAGGGGTAGAAATGAATCTCTATCGATTTGTTAAGAGTATTGGTTTAACTCCATTGCTTTGTGGAAACATTAAAGGATTGCAAGATCCTTACCGCAACCCAACTACTCAAGAAGCATTTGCTAAACGCTGGGGACAAAAGCCTCATATGGTAACTAGCTTTGCTGACGGCAGTAAAATCTCTTTCGAGCAAGCAATTGTTGCTAATGCGACGGGAATGAAAGTTGCTAAAAGAGGAATGCTGGGCTACGACTTCAAAGGCCATGTTGATGAAATGACTTCGATGTATGATGTAGAACAGCTCAAAGAACTTGGCGGTATTGTTGATTACGTTGTTGGAGCTAAACCCGGCCCTGGAGTATTTGTTTTTGCAACTCACGACGACCCCAAACAGCAGCACTATCTTAACTTGTATAAGTTAGGTGAAGGCCCTCTTTACAGTTTCTATACTCCCTACCACTTGTGTCATTTTGAAGTACCTTTGTCAGTAGCCCGTGCGGTACTGTTCGGAGATGCTGTAATGTCTCCTTTGGGTGGCCCACTTGTAGATGTAGTAGCTACCGCTAAAATTAATCTCAAAGCTGGAGATACCCTTGATGGCATCGGTTACTATATGACCTACGGTGAATGCGAGAATTCCGAAGTAGTTCGCGAACAAAATTTATTACCGATGGGATTAGCTGAAGGATGTCGTTTAAAGCGAGACATTTCTAAAGACCAAGTTCTCACCTACGATGACGTAGAATTACCAGAAGGTAGACTGTGTGACAAATTACGCGCAGAGCAAAACGCAAAATTTGCTCCATCTAAAACCTTAGCAGTAGCTAGATAAAATAATCTTAAAACAGATGCGTTACATTATTATTTAACTTAAGTAGCGCAGAAGATATCAGTTGTGCAAGGAAGAATCGAACTCAATTCAAATATATTGATAGATTCTTCTCACAACATCCATCACAACTATTATTTCAAACTTTATCTAACTTAGTCAGGGGACGTTTATTTATGAAAACCAACTTAATTAAGCGCGTAACAGACAACGTTACAGTAGTAGCAGAAAAAATACAAGGTCGTCTCGAAAGACGGCGGATGATTTCACTTGAGCCAAATAAGCCAGCAGTTGGAAACGTTCTGCTTTCCTATGTTTTAGACCCATTTAATTTAAAACCAGGGGAACCAGTTCCAACTTCTCATACCCAACATTGGGAATGCTTGCAAATGGCTAAAACCTTTTTAGACTTTGGCTATAACGTTGATGTAATATGGTTTTACAATGATGTATTTATCCCCAAAAAAGACTATAACTTTTTTATCGAAACACGTACAAATTTAGAAAGAAGCATACCATTTTTAAATAAGGATTGTATCAAAATATTTCATGCCGATACAGCGCATATTTTATTTCATAATGCAGCCGAAGCGAATAGATTATTAAGCTTGCAGCAAAGACGCGGTATTACTTTAAGTCCTAAAAGATTCGAGCCGCCAAACAAAGCCATTGAGTACGCCGATTGCGCTACGGTTCTTGGCAATCAGTTTACGATGAATACTTTTAAATACGCACAGGTACCGCTGTATCGAGTTCCTATTTCTGCTCCAACCCTATATCATTGGCCAAAAGATAAAGATTTTGCAGCTTGCCGTAAAAACTTCCTTTGGTTTGGTAGCGGTGGTTTAGTTCATAAGGGATTGGATTTACTTTTAGATGCATTTTCTCAAATGCCAGATTACAATTTGACTATTTGCGGTCCGATTAATAAAGAAAAAGATTTTGAAGCAGCTTTTTACAAAGAACTTTATCAAACTTCTAACATTCATACAGTTGGTTGGGTTGATGTTACCTCTCAAAAATTTATCGACATCGTTAATAACTGCTTAGGTATTGTTTATCCTTCTTGCTCCGAAGGTGGCGGTGGATGCGTTATTAACTGTATGCATACGGGACTAATTCCGCTTGTAAGTTATGAAGCTAGCGTAGATGTCCGCGATGATTATGGTGTTATTTTCAAAGAAAATTCTGTTGAAGAAATTAAGCAAAGCATCGAGAATATTTCACAGTTAGATCCATCTCAACTCGAACAAATGGCTAAAAACTCTTGGGAATTTGTTCGAGAAAAGCATACAAGAGAAAACTTTGCTCAAATCTATAGAGATACAGTTGAAAAAATTATGGTGCAACACGGTATCAAAAACGAGTTATTAACCTATGCTTAAACAGTCTTTAAATAAGTTACGAATAACTGTAGGAGCAGCCGTTAGAGATGCAAACTACAACATATTCTATAATTGGTTGCTACGCTTCAAAAGTAAACCAATAGAAGCGAACAATAAACCAGCAATAGTCTTTTCTCCACACCAAGATGATGAAACTTTAGGCTGTGGAGGAACTATTGCTCTCAAACGTTCTCAAGGAATACCCGTTAAAGTGGTGTTTCTCACAGATGGACGTTTCGGCAGTAAACCAGATTGGGTTAAACCGGAGAATGCGGTTCAATTTCGCCAAGAAGAAGCGAAGGAAGCTCTTGATGTTTTGGGCATCGAACCTTCACAAGCTATATACCTTGGCGAAACTGACGGTTCTTTAAGTCAACTATCTCCAGAGAAACAAAACTTATTAATTACTAAATTAGTCGAAATTATCCAATCTTTTGAACCACAAGAAGTTTACGTTCCACATTACCACGATGGACATCCAGACCATGAAGCGACTTACTCTTTAGTAAAAAGTGCCGTTCAAAGATCGAAAATGCAGATAGAACTTTTGCAATATCCGATTTGGATGCTGTGGCGGAATCCGCTGTCAAAACACGAATATTTGCATAAAAATAGTCATCTGTACCGATTATCTCTTAGTAGTAACTTTAAACAAAAAAAGCATCAAGCAATTGCAGCTTATAAATCGCAAATCCCTAACTTGCCTTCTAGCTTTAAGCAGGCAATATATTCATCTTACGAATTGTTTTTTAAAGATTAAATTACTTGGAAAATATCCCAAGTAATGGAAAAGTTAAAATATTTGTAAAAAGAAAAACATAGATGTTAAATATTCTGCTTAAAATAGAAGCTCCAATAAAAAATCAATCTACTTTTTAAACACTGCTTACAGGCTAACTGTAATTTCATAGGAAAAAAAATGAAAATTGCCTTAGTTCATGATTATTTAACGCAACGAGGTGGCGCAGAACGAGTATTTGAATTACTCTGCAAACGCTTTCCTGAAGCAGACGTTTTTACATCTTTATACGATGCTCAAAAAACGATTGACTTAGGCGAAAGGATAGTTAAGACAACTTATTTACAAAATATTCCGGGTGCAGCCAAATATTTTCGGTTAATGGCTCCCTTTTATTTTCCTGCCTTTCGTGCTTTAGACCTGCAAGAATATGATTTAATTATCAGTAGCAGCACTAGTTTTGCTAAAGCAGTACGAAAAAGCCCGAAGGCGCGACACGTTTGTTTTTGCCATAATGTCACCCGTTTTCTATGGGATACCGAAACTTATTTAAGGGAGTATGCTGATTATCAGTATTTTGCTCCGTTAATTGAAAAAGTATTCCAATTAATGAGAAATGTTGACTTAACTTATGCCCAAGAACCAGACCTTTATATTGCCAATTCGAGCGTCGTAGCGCGGCGTATAAAGAGCATTTACGGTAAAAAAGCAATAGTAATCAACTATCCAATTGATACGGGTAAGTTTATTTATTCACATTCCAAAGATGACTATTTTCTTGCATCTGCTCGGATGATAGGTTACAAACGACTTGATATAATAGTGGAGGCTTTTAACTGGCTGGGGTGGCAACTGAAAATATCAGGTGACGGCCCAGAAAGAGAACGCTTACAATCAAAAGCATTGAAAAATATTGAATTCGTGGGTCACGTATCCGACTTAGAACGTACCCAGTTATTTGCAAAAGCAAAATCTGTAATAGTCGCAGCCTTAGAAGACTATGGATTAGTTCCAGTAGAAGCAAACGCTAGTGGAACCCCGGTAGTTGCCTTCGGAGCGGGAGGAGTTTTAGATACTCAGGTGCCAGGGAAAACAGGAGTGTTTTTCAAGAGGCAAACGCCTGACTCCCTACAAACTGCCTTATTAGAAGCCAGGGAAATCTATTGGAATTACGAAAACATCCGCAATCATGCTGTAGCAAATTTTTCAGAAGAAGCATTTTTTAGTAAAGTCGAGAAAGTCATCGACCAAACTAATAGCTTACAGCGATCGCAGTCCCTGATTTGTTAGCCGAGGAAATAATAAAGTGATGCAAACGAGTTTAAGTCCCCATGTAAATCCAGCTGCTGATTCAGAACCGGGTTACGGGCAGCTGTTTGCGGTATTAATCCGGCGATTTCCTTGGTTTTTGATAGTATTTTTGGCTTCAGTAGGTGCGGGTTATTATGTTTATCGAAAAACCCCGCCTTCTTACAAAAGTTCGATAAAACTGTTGGTAGAGCCAAACTATCAGGGAAAAGCAGAAGGAAATGGGCTAGATAAAAATCAGTTTACCGACTCTAATGTGAAGATAGATATGGATACCCAATTAGAATTAATGGGTAAGTCTTCACTTATTAACCAAGCAGTTGAAAAACTGAAGCCCGAATACCCGGAAATTACCGTAAAAGATATAAAAGGTTCTTTGGCTTTAAAGCAAGTAAGGTCAAAAGAAAATGACGTTGCAACTAAAATCGTTCAAGTAGAGTATACAGCTAAAGACCCGAACAAAACTCAAAGAGTATTAGAAGCGATACGGTCAGTTTATATTGATTTCAATAAAGAACAGCAGAGAAGGCGTTTAAGAGATGGTTTGAGAGTAATCAGGGAACAGAAGAAAAAGGTAACACAAGAGCTAAACCTAGCTGAATCACAGTTATTAAGATTTCGTAACTCTCAAAATTTAACAGATCCCCAAATACAAGCTCAAGCTGATGAAACTGCTTTAAATAACATTCGACAAGAACGACGTACAACTCACAGTCAATATAAAGAAGCTACAGCACGTCTAGATTCATTACAAAAACAATTAAATCGCACCCCGCAAAAAGCACTTGCCTCTTCTCGTTTGAGTCAATCAAATCGCTACCAAGGCTTGCTTAACGAAATCCAAAAAACTGAACTGGCGATCGCCCAAGCAAATTTACGTTTTACAGCCGAACATCCCGATGTTAAAAAGCTCAAAGAACAGCTTGCAGAACAAAAGCAGCTACTACAACAAGAAGTAGGAAGAGCTTTGGGAAGCAGTAATATTGATGCTTCTAATGTAAATACTGGTGAATTACTTAATCAAGGACAGCTTTCTCAAACGGATCTCAATCTTGCTAGCACCTTAGTAGAAACTCAAACAAACCTCTTAGCTTTACGCGCACGGGATCTAAGTTTGGCAGAGAAAGAGCAGAAACTACAGCAAGACTTGAAAAAATTTCCTCGTTTGCTAGCTGAGTTCAATCGTTTGCAGCCCCAAGTAGAGCGCAGCCGAAATCGCTTGCAGGAGTTATTGACAGCAGAGCAAGAAGTAGAGCAAGAACTCGATAAAGGCGGATTTAACTGGGAAGTAGTAGAAGAACCCCAAGAAGGAGATTATTTAGGCCCCAACCTGCGACAAAATCTGTTACTAGGTGGAGTAGTTGGTTTGATGTTAGGTGGAATAGCGGCTTTTGCTCGGGAAGCAGGAGACGATGCAGTTCGCACTACCGCCGAATTAGAAAAACAATTTGCCATTCCGCTTTTAGGCACAACACCCAAACTACCTGCTGCTAAAACTAAAGAATCGGTCTTTAAACTACCGTTTGGCAAGCCAGAAGTTCTTGCTCCCTGGACGATTCAGGTATTGCAATCGCCACCGCGCTGGGAATCCCTCGACCTAATTTATAAAAATATCGAATTACTAAATTCTGTTTCCGCCTTCAAATCTTTAATGATAACCTCGGCATTACCCGATGAAGGTAAATCAGCTTTGGCTTTAGGTTTAGCGATGAGTGCTGCTCGTCTACATAAAAAGGTACTATTAATTGATGCGAATTTACGCGACCCCAGCGTCCACAAACATCTTAATCTACCCAACGAACAAGGACTTTCTACTTTACTGACAAGCGATGTAGCTTTACCTAACCAGATAACTCTTCAATCTTCAGGCTCATCTTATATAGATATTTTAACCGCAGGGCCAGTTCCAGAAGATCCTGCAAATCTATTAAGCTCTCCTCGCATGGAAGAGTTGATGATTGCATTTGAAGAAAGCTACGACTTAGTTATCTTAGATGCTTCAGCTGTTCTTGGTTTGGTAGATGCTTTGATTACTGCATCAACTTGTCGTGGTGTAGTTATGGTAGCAAGCATTGGAGGAGTTACTCGCACTCAACTAGCTCAAGCTACAGCCATGCTGGGTAAATTGAATTTACTTGGGGTTGTCGCAAATGGAGTTTCAAAAACTGGCTATAGCTACGTTCCTAA
>JBCCLY010000193.1:0-7117 GCA_039026655.1 Cyanobacteria bacterium P01_C01_bin.38
AGTTAGGAGTTAGGAGTTAGGAGTTAGGAGTTAGGAGTTGGGAGTTAGGAGTTAGGAGTTAGGAGTTAGGAGTTAGGAGTTAGGAGTTGGGAGTTAGGAGTTAGGAGTTAGGAGTTAGGAGTTGGGAGTTAGGAGTTGGTAAGGTCAAAGGTCAAAGGTTTTAATTCTCCTTGTCCCCTTGTCTGGCCATCTCCATCTTCATTTTACAGATGAGGCTCGTTACATAAAAATTATGGGATTAGCATACTGGCTAATCCCAAACTTACGTTAACTAATTTTAATTAATTGAATGGCTCAGGTGAGACTCGAACTCACGACCAAGGGCTTATGAGTCCCCTACTCTAACCAACTGAGCTACTGAGCCAAATTTTATTCATTTAGAAATATATCATATAAATAATATCTTGCCAAGCATCCGAGGGGAATTATTTTTTCAGCAGATAATTGAGAATCAAAATCTGTCAATCGCTATGCACAAGGGGTTACTGACTTACACTTATTACCAATTACCAATTACCAATTACCAATTACCAATTACCAATTACCAATTACCAATTACCAATTACCAATTACCAATTACCAATTACCAATTACCCATTACTAATAAAAAGCAAAAGAGGGAGACATTCTCCCTCAACCTTCCAAGGCAATTATCTAAATGCTAATAACTCGGGACATTATTTGCGAGGGGGAAGCAAAGCTACGGGGTTAACTGCTTTCTTGCCACCTTTACGGATTTCAAAGTGCAGGTGAGGACCAGTACTGAAACCAGTACTACCCATTTTAGAAATAGTCTGACCTTGCTGCACGCGCTGACCTTTACGCACTAGAATTTTGCTGTTGTGAGCATATCTAGTCAAGGTTCCATCGGGGTGACGGATATCAACTAATTTTCCGTAACCACCACGATTCCAACCAGCAGATACAACTACACCATCTGCTGCTGCATAAATAGGAGTACCTGTGGGAGCAGCGATGTCAATTCCTTTGTGCATTCTTCCCCAACGAGGACCAAAGCCAGAGGTGAAAACACCTTTAGCGGGCCAAACAAAACCTTTTGCAGGTGGTTTTGACTCGTCAATAGGTTTGGGCAGGTATCTGTCAACTGCTGCCAATGGTGGTAGCCCTGGAGATACTATTGTTTTTACAACCGAGGAAGATTGAGAACGACCGTTGAAATTTGCAGGAGGTGTTACGACTTTAACTCCTCTACTACGAGAGAAGTTGGGATTAACAACTTGACCAGGTGCGGGAACTGGAATTGGTACTGCTGCTGTGTTAGGTCTAACAACACGAATCGGTACCGTAGCTGCTCCTGTATTAGGCTTTGCTACGGGAATAGGTATAGCAGCTGATTGTGGTCTGCTAACAGGTACTTTTACTGAGTTCCTATTGACACCTACCTTTGGTACAACTACTCCAGACTGCTGAGTACGGTATTTCTCCCGCAATCTTTCAATTTCTTCTCTTAGTTTACGAAGACGCTCATTTTTAGAAACCTTACTTGCTAAAGCATTACGTCTCTGAGCAAGTTGCATTTCTGTAAATATTGAAGGTACGGGGGTATCACCACCTACACCCAAAGAACTTACAGTTTTATCGGAATCTTCAACAGTTGGTGAAAACTGATTCTCACGACTAACTGTTGCACTATTTTTTGCTGCAACAATATTGCTGCTATTTTGAGCCGCAGGAACAATCAGTTGTTGATTAACCTTTAGCTCATTAGGATTAGACAAGCGATTTGCCTTGGCCATTTCGGAAACCGAAGTACCGTAATTGCCAGCAATTTCGGCTAAGGTGTCCCCAGATTTAACAACGTGCGCCGCAGCTATCGTAGTGGGTGCTTCTATTTGTGCGGTAACTGGTGTTGGTACCGTTACAGCTTGAGGCACCGGCTTTACAGCAGTATTCTGCTTTAATTTGGATACAAGCTTGCTTTGGATAGCAGTTTTGTTAGTACTTACAGCTGATGTTACTTCAACTTGACTTGAGGGCTGCGTTGTTACCGTTTCTTGCTTGGTACTTTCAACAGGAGTCGAACGCAATTTATTTAGACTTGCTTTTAAACGGTTCGACTTTTGCTTTAAACGGTTAAGAGCAAACTTTTGCTGAGCTTCAAGCTGAGTATTGCCTTTATCAGCAACTTGAGCATCCACTTTTTGTGGAGAGATTGTGAATTCTTCACTCTGCGCGGGCTTGGCTGTGGCAATTGCTTGGGAAATAATCCGTCCCTTGGCCACTTGCGGTGCGGAATAAATTGTACTATTGTTTGCCGCAGTTACACTTTTTTTCGCAGGTGTTTGTGTCCCAAACTGAGCAGGCTTGAGATTAGAGACAACCTGTAACTTAGCTCCAAACCCATTTACTTGCGAGATTGCTGTAGGTTCCACTACGTTAGGAATTGTCGCCCTAACCTCGTTAGAGATGGGTTTCAAAGACCGTTTTTGTTTGGGAACAAACTTAACCTCATCAGATGCAGCAGGGATTGTAGAGGCAGTATTTTGATTGCCTACAGGTTCTGCTGCGAGGGCTTTGTCGCTTTGTCGAGTCACGAAAAGGCTGGTTGCTCCCATCGAGATTGCTAAGCCAATCATCGCGGCTTTAGGCATCCGATTCTTTAAGAGCGGAGTAACTAAGCTACTGTGCTCTAGTTCAGCATCATTAATAGTACTTTCTAACACAGCTTTCATTTTCTTCTTCAATGCTCGTTTCAAAGACAACCTCCTACGATCGCTAGCGCTTAACCGACCTCGATTTTTTTGTTCGGATAACATTCAATGATTTGAATCACTCGGAAAATTGATCGAGATCACATTTACCAGAGATACTTAGGCAAGATTAACCCGGTTCTCTGTTTTAGACAAGTTAACACTGTACTAGTAAAAATTAAACTTTTGTGCTTACTCGTCATTTACGTTAACTACACCCAGATATTGTTTTTCCAGATACAGATATATAGAATGCTTACATCTGCTTAAAGAAAACATCAAACTTTACTAGTAAAAATCAGACGAGATTCACGCTTGGGTAATTACAACCTTTATAGTTAGCAATTTACGGAATAGACATATCTATTGTTGTAGATAACACCGATTGGGTGTGCCATATTCCATCTTCCCAACCGAGACTTTACGTTGATTTATGCCTTAAGTTCAACCGTATTTACTCGCAAGTAAATTTGCTCTTCAAAAAAGTCTTAGGGATTGTAACGGAGTCTCAACTGCTTATCCTGTCAAACTTTACCCTGACTAAATGTAGTTATCGGGATAATTCCAATTAAAAAAAATCTATGATTCGATTCAGTCGAAACTTCAAATTACCTATACAAATTTCTTATATAAAATTACTCTTACACGTAAGTATTTTTTACTATTTATCATATATCCTGGATAAAATAAGTATTGCTTACAACATAAAGAAAAATCTTTAATAAGTATTTATTCTATCAATAAATAAGTCTAACGGATATTTAATTGTTGTCAAATGCATTATTACTTATGTAGTGTACCTTACTTAATACAGCGGATTTCATCGCTCGGAGGTACAGAACATATCGTGATAAGGGAGTAGGGAGTAGGGAGTAGGGAGTAGAAGAATGTAAGAATGTATCTCATTTAACTGCAAAGTGCTGTATAGATTCTAATCCTACAACTTTACTTCTAAGCGAGATAACCTAATTGACGACGCGCCTCAAATAAGCTGATAGCAACGCTTACAGAAAGATTTAAACTGCGAACGTTGGGTTCAAACATGGGAATGCAAAGGGTTTCATCACAAGAATCTAAAGTATTTGCACTTAAGCCCGTAGTTTCACTACCGAATAAAAGCCAGTCAGTTGCTTGATATTCAAAGGTGGCGTAATTTAAATTACCTCTGACGCTAAATCCCAACTGTCTTCCTCCACGAGAAAGATGCATGGATTTGAAGGCTTCTAAAGATTCATGATGATGCAGCTTTACATAAGGCCAATAATCTAAGCCTGCACGTTTCAAATAACGATCGCTAATTTCAAAACCTAAAGGACCTACTAAGTGCAATTCGGTTCCTGTAGCCGCACAAGTACGAGCAATATTGCCCGTGTTCGGGGGAATTTGCGGATGAACTAAAACTATTTGTGGCATTAGCAGTCAAGTAATTGTATATCAAAAAACAATGTATTCGTTTTTTCAAATCTATCTTAGGATAGAATACACATATAGTTTTTCTTAATATTTATCAATCTCTGACTATTGATAAAAAAAATTAAAGCATTGACAAAGCCTTTAAAAGGCTTATATGAAGGGTGTTTAAAAAGAATATAAAGAAATAGTAAATTCTTGAGGAAGCCAAATTATTGTGCCTCCGGTGGAATATATTAAGCCATCAACGATGAACATAATTTATCTTCAAGCTCTACTTCTCGTTCTCGAATTGAATTAATCGCTTGAGCAATTACGTTGCGACTGCTAACACCTAAGCCGTAAAGTTGCAGCCATCGCTGGGCTTGATTTCCTTCACGAAGAATTTTTTGCAGCGGTGAAAGGAAGCATCCAAAGCCATGCTGTTTGGCAATAGTAGAGGAAGGTTCGTAAAGTTCGTTTATCCAATCTCTAGCTGTAATAGTTCTTCCATCAAGCCAGTGAATTAATTGAGCATCTAAGCTGTTTTTGGCGGAAGCTGCTTCATTTTTGGCTGTAATTGCGATTAATTCTTCGGGAGAGAAGCTACTTTTAACTAAAGGATCGAGCTGCGGGTTATTAATTACTTGCAGCAAACGCGCTTCTAACAAAGCTGTAATCGCTAACAATGCAACTGGATCGGTAACTAAATCGCAAACTCGCAACTCCAAACGATTTAGATCGTAGGGACGGCGATCGCCATTTGGTCGAACTGATGTCCACAAATGTCGCACATTTTGCATTGTGCCTAATCGTAGCTGTTCTTGAGTCCAACGAATATGATGTTCGTGGCTTTCAAATAAAGGTACATTTGAAGGAGTTTGTGGAAAAAGTCCCCAACGAGTTGAATGATATCCAGTCGCTTTACCATCTAAAAAAGGTGAAGAGGCACTTAAAGCTAGATATAAAGGAGCTTCTAAACGTATAATGCGACAAGCCCGCATCAATACTTCTGGATCGCTGATGCCTACATTAATATGAACGCTAGCGGTAACAACTTTAGTACCGTAGGTATTTTCGATGTAATCATGATAAGAATTACTTGGATCGGAGCGGAAAAATTTCTCGCTTCCTCCTAAAGATAAAGTACTTCCAGGAATTAAAGTATAGTTACCTAATTGCTCAAGATATTTTCTCAACTTCAAACGAGGACATACTAAACCACATAAAAGTCGTTCGTAATCATCAAATGGAGCAGTTACGTATTCAACATTGCGGCTATCCGGTTCCCGCATAAACCCTTCCATTGCAGCGGTGATTTTATCAGAGAGACCAACGATGTCACCTTGAGGCGTGCCAGTATACATCTCAATCTCAAAACCTTTCGATAGCACCACAAATTTCTCCTTGCTCCAATAACATTCAAATTGTATCTGAAGTAACGGTAACGACGCATCAACCTTTTGATAGCTATCGGAAGAAATAATTGGTAGTTGGTAGTTGGTAGTTGGTAGTTGGTAGTTGGTAGTTGGTAGTTGGTAGTTGGTAATTGGTAGTTGGTAGTTGGTAATTGGTAGTTGGTAATTGGGGATGGGGCATTGGGCATAGGGGATTGGTAATTGGAAGAGGGGGAATAACTCCTAACTCCTAACTCCTAACTCCTAACTCCTAACTCCTAACTCCTAACTCCTAACTCATTACCCTTCAGCAATCGGTAACGTAAAATGAAATTCGCTACCTTGATTCTTGCCGTCAGATACAGCCCAGATTTGTCCGCCTAATTTTTGTATTATTTGACGACAAATCGCTAAACCTAATCCGGTACCACCGATTGTACGCTGTAAAAAATTCTCTTCTTGGTAAAAACGTTGAAATATTTTTTCTAGCTTTACGGCTTCTATTCCTCTACCTGTATCTTTAACTGTTATTTCTATTTGATTCGGAATAAGTTTTTCTGGTTCGTCTTGCGAATCGTTTTGACGATCTATTTGAGCGCTAATTGTAATTTTTCCGTCTGTTGGAGTGAATTTACAAGCGTTGTCTAAAAGTTTAGAAAACACTTCCATAACTCCTTCTCTCTCTGCTTGGACTAAAGGTAGATCGGATGGTAAATCTACTACTATCTCAGGTAAATCGGATGAGTTTCGCCTTCTGAAACTTCCTAAAACTAAAGTCAAGCTTTCCTGTAACGAACTTGCTTCTAGTTGCGAGCGTGCTGTATTGGCTTCAAGTTTTGAAAGGGTAAGGAAATCGCCGATTAATCTTCCCATTCGTTCGGAATCTCCTAATGCAGTATCTAACATTGTCTGCTGCACTTCTAAAGGTATATTTTCCTCTAAAGCTAAAGTTTCCAAACAAATCTGAATGGTAGATAAGGGAGTCCGCAATTCATGCCCTACAATCGCTATTAAGTTACTTTGGGTACGTTCTAAATCTGCTAATCGGCGATTAAGATTTTCTAAGTTACGATAAGCAATCGCTTGCGTATACGCAACTGCAACTTGAGTGGCAATTACTTCTACAAAGGTTTGTTCCGAATCACTCCAAATATAAGGTTGATTGCCACAGTGATGAATTTCTAAAATGCCCAACCAAGTTTCTTGATAGCGAATTGGTACTAACAGCAAAGAACGAATTTGCCAGCGCTTAAAAGTTTCGCTCAATTCAGGATGGGCTTGAATACCAAGGTCTTGGGTGGTATCGTTAACGGCGATAACTCTATTTTTATCTAAAGCATTTTTAAACAATGAATGATTGGCTAATAAGCTATTTTGCCCTTTCATGGAAGGAAATACATCGGCTACCCATTCATAATTAATTAAGGTATTTTCTTCCCTTGGATAATTATAAAATATACAGCGACAAGGACTAAAAATTCTACCTAGTTCTCTAACCGTACTTGTCAAAATTTCTTCCGTATTTAAAGAATTACGAACGAAAGCTGTTACCCTATTTATCAATCTTTCAAAGGTTTCTTTTTGAAGAATTGTGCGATAGAATTTTAACTGTTTATATTG
>JBCCLY010000194.1:0-7115 GCA_039026655.1 Cyanobacteria bacterium P01_C01_bin.38
GCGAATCTTTATCTCGTTTAGAAAAAACCAACCCCGAAGCTCGCAAGAATATCGAAGTAATCTGGACATCAGAATTGATTCCTAGCGATCCAATTGCTTATCGTAAGGATTTATCAGAAAACCTCAAAACCAAAATCAAAGACTTCTTCTATAACTATAAAAACGAGGAAGTTCTCAAGCCATTAGAATGGCAAGGATTTGTTCCCGCAGAAGATAAAACTTGGGATACTATTCGCGAACTCGAAGTTGCTAAGAAAATAGCAGAAGTTGAGTCCAACAAAGACTTAAGCGAAGCAGAAAAGAAAAAGCAACTTGATGAACTTAACCAAGAGCTTGAAGCTATCAAGAAGTAATTAATAATTGGTAGTTGGTAGTTGGTAGTTGGTAATTGGTAATTGGTAGTTGGTAATTGGTAATTGGTAATTGCTAATTGGTGATTTACTCGCTACTAATTATTTTGTTTCCTGGTTTTTAGTCTCTGGCTTTCCTGGTTCCTAGTCTCTGGCTAGGAACCTATTTCACAAGGCTCTGCCTCCATAACAACTAAGGCAGAGCCTCTTGAATATCATAAAAATATTCATTTAATCAATTTCAATCAGCAATGAACCAACAACCAGCTTCAAATTTCCCTCAAAAAACTAATAATTCTCCAGCTGTTGCAGCAATGTTAGAGCAAGAAGCAAAACTTGTCACAAATACTAGAATTATATTTTTAGTAATTATAATTGCAATATTGATTGCATCTGCTATCCAAAGCGAACTAAAATTTTTATTATTTCTTGAACCAGAACGTATTAACAGAATAGGTCAATATATTCTCCAATACTTTCCACCAGATTTTACCAATTGGAAACTTTATTTAGAAGATACACTCATCACTATAGCAATGGGAATTTGGGGAACATTATTAGCAGCTATTGCAGCAATTCCTCTATCAATTATGGCATCAAATAATGTGTTTCCTTTTTGGATAGTCCAACCAACTCGTCGTCTATTAGATGCGATGCGTGCTATTAACGAATTGGTATTTGCTCTAATATTTATAGTAGCCGTTGGTTTGGGGCCTTTTGCAGGTGTTTTAGCGTTATTTTTACATACTGCTGGAACTCTAGGTAAATTATTTTCCGAAGCAGTTGAAGCAATCGAATCCGGTCCTGTAGAAGGTATTCGAGCAACTGGTGCAAGTAAATTGCAAGAAGTTATTTATGGAGTAATTCCTCAAGTTATTCCTTTATGGACTTCTTTTACCTTATATCGTTTTGAGTCCAATGTACGCTCCGCTTCTGTATTAGGAATTGTTGGTGCTGGTGGTATTGGTGTTTCCTTATATCAAAGTTTTGGTTCTTTTGAATATCAGAAAGTTTGTGCGATTTTGATTATTTTGGTTGTTGCGACAAGTATTATTGATTTTGCTTCTGCTAAAGTGAGGAATTGGTTAGTTTGATTAGTTTGTAATGCTTTTTTGTAGGGTGTGTTGTCACGGAGTGCAACGCACCGCATTAAAATTTTTTGGTTAGTTTGATTGATTTGGGTTCTTTCTTGTAGGGTGTGTTGTCACGGAGTGCAACGCACCGCATTAAAATTTTTTGATTGGTTTGATTGATTTGGGTTCTTTCTTGTAGGGTGTGTTGTCACGGAGTGCAACGCACCGCATCAAGATTTTATTAATGCTGTAATTTACCAACAGATATTAGTTAGATATTTAAAATTTGTAGGGTATGTTAGTACGAGTAAATTTTCCTCAGAAGGCTTTTCCGTACTTTTCGAGATCGTAAAATGTTGGGTTGCGCTGTCGCTTAACCCAACCTACGAATTACGAATCTGAAATATCCAACCAATACCCGATGGTGCGTTACGGCATGATTTAAATAGTAATTTTTCAATCGCATTATTCGAGCCGTAACACACCCTACAAATTCTTGTGGGATAGGCATCCCTGCCCGTCCAAATTTCTAAAAATTGATGATCCACACCCTCCGGGTGAAAATTGATAATTGATAATTGATAATTGCTAACTATAATTGCTAACTGTCAATTCCCCCAATCACAAAGGCTGCCCAATAATAAGGATGATTATACAGTTTTGTATCGGCTTCCATTTGAGAAGTTCTATATAACTGAGTCGCTAGTTGAGCTTTCATTCTGACTCCTTCGGGGGGAAGTTGATTCAACAGGCTTTCGTACCATTTTGTTAATTCTCCTGCTGTCAATTCTCTCAACCATTCAACGGCTTCTGCTAAGGCAACTACTGGGGTTTTAGTTTGCAGTCGGCGATAAAACTCTATCATTAATAAAGCGTTGGCGGTTGATTCTACTCTCCACAAGCTATTTACTACGTTACTGACTCCTTGACTCAATAAACCGCTGGTTAAACCGGCGTATTCGGTGGTAATTTTTTGCTTGTTTGCAGCAATTTCGCTGGCTGCGAGGGTAAATAAGTTGTAACGGTTGAGGGGTTTTGTACAAATTTCTTCTAAGGTAATTTTGTCTTCCCCTGCTAATAAAATTTCTGATGTTGCAGGATTTACTTTAATGTCAGATGCATAACCGTAAAAATTGAATATGTTGTAGTTTCCAATTAAAGCATTTTTGACTTCTGATTTTGTTGCTTTTAATCCCTGAATCCGATGGGGATTATCAAACATTTGGCTGATGGCTAAGGCTGCTAATTTAGCTGATTTAAAGGGAGGATAATCTTGTGTTTCGGGATATTCTACGCTAAGTAGTCTGAGTGAAGATTTATTTGCAGAGGATTTTTTCTGCTGGAGATTTAATCCGATTTGCAGGCTGGGTAAATAGCTGATAGCAAATTTTGAGTCAAATAACCCGTGTAAGGGGAATTGATGTAAATCGCGGTGAGGAATTAAAATTAAGTTTTCGATTCCTTGAAGTTCCTGCTCGATGCTGCTGATACTCAGTATTTCCCTGAGTTTTGCCAGCCGCTGTTCCATATCCCCGCGCCAGGAATGATTAATTTTACTTTGTTTATTCCTAGTTTCGCTGCGATAGTCGCCGTATTCCTTCTGCCAATCTTCTAACCAGTCTTCAAATTCTACTAAACGGTTTACAGCTTCTGGTAAAGGAAACTCATCAGGCGCTACATTCAGCATTGGTGTAAATACTGGAATGGGTTCTGGCGCGTTGGGTTTGATAATGAAGGTGCGTAAACTTGATGGACTCAGATGCCAGTAAATTGCGGCGGTTGTGGGATTGAGTAGCTGTAAAATCGAACTGTAATTTGGCGAATAAATTCGATCTGTCCAACCGTATAGCAGCCAGGTTAAACAAGCATTTTTACCATGTTCGGCAATTTCTAAACCTTGGACTATTTCACCGTACTGAACGGCAATTTCAACTGCTAACTGTTCAAAAGCAATATTTTTCAAAGTTAATTGCTTTCTACTTTCATCGCTGCGATTTGCTTGGGTTAACAATTCTTGTAAGAAATCGGTGCTGTATTGATGCAATTCCTGAGCTTGTTCAGTTTCCGTCAAACTAACTAGTACTTTGATGAAGTGTTGCAATATTTCTAAATGCAATTCGGGAAAATCATCGGCTGTAATTGTCACCAATGATTGATTGTATTCATCTACCGCGTGATACCAATAATCGCGGGGATAGGAACATCTCTTACCAATGTCGTAATAACAATTACCAATTGCTAAATGCAGTCTTCCCCAACCTTCTGGCTGGGTGTCGTCACCAACATATTTTAAAGCTTCCAAATAGCTGTTTAATTTACCTTCTTCACCTCTAGCATTCAATGCGGAATTTGTCTGTGCAACCGCACTTGATAAACTTAATCCCCGATCGAGATTCTGTGATTTCTCTGCTGCACTACCTCTACCGAGCCAAGCTTCCCAATAATCGGCTTTTATTTGTAGCGCCCTATCGTAACAAAGAATTGCTTGTTCGTATTGCTCTATATAAAATAGCGCTACGGCTTTGTTATACCAAGCAAGGTGGAAGTCGGGTTCAATTTCTAAAGTTTTATCGTAAGATGCAACCGCTTCTTGTCTACGTCCCAAATTATCAAAAGCTACAGCCCGGTTAAACCAAGTTAAGTAGAAATCCGGTCTAAGTCCTAAAGCTTTATCCCAGGAAATAATAGCTTCTGCCCATTCTCCCATTTGTCCCTGAGCTACACCTCTATCAACCCAAGCATCATGTAAAAACGGTTCGATTTCCAGAGCTTTATCGTAAGAATCAATCGCGTCTACATATTGTGCGCTTCCTGATAACGCAACACCTCGGTAATACCAGTTTTCCGGATCTAAAGGTTCCAATTCCAGTGACTTATCGTAACTGAAGATAGCTTCATCAACACGCCCTAACTTCAGTAACGCTAAACCAATACTAGACCAAGCTTCCTGGTAATTAGGTCGAATTTCAAGTGCTGTATTAAAAGAAATAATAGCATCTTCTAAAAATCCCAATTCACCTAAAGCTCTACCACGGTTGTACCATCCTTTGTAGAAATCGCCGTTAATTTCAATCGCTTTGTCATAAGAGGCGATCGCATCTTCTAAACGTCCCAAATGGAACAGCGTCAAACCTCGATTAAACCAATATTCGTATACATCTGGTTTAGTTTGCACCGCTTGCTCGTAGAATTCAACGGCAGTTTCCAGATTACCGGCTCTAGCTTGGGCAAGCCCTTGGTAATACCATGCTTCAGCCTGCTGGGCAACTGTATCGTTATTGATAGATATGCCATTGACAACTAAAGCTGAAGATTGTTGCTCTCCCAATCCAGAAGCAAGCTGACGAACCTTAGTTGCACTTTCATCCAACCTTACCAACAAATCGTCTACAGCTGTTGCTGCAACTGGCTCTGATGTTGTCGATTGCTCAAATATTTCTGTTTCTTCTACTTCTATTTCTGCTTCTTCTTCTGCTTCCGAAGCTAAATCTAATAAAGCATTAAAGTTTTTATCAGCTTCTTCGTCTTCAATAGAATCTTCAACAGAATTTTCAAATGGTACGAAACTTGTATTTATAGGTTCACCAACTTCAGCAATATAATCTTGGCTTGGTATTTCAACTTCATCCGATGCATCCGATGCAGCATCGTTATCCTGCTCCGGATAATCCCAAATCAAATCGCTCAGATCGTTGACAAATTCTTGTTCTGAAGGGTTGGCTTGATTTATTTGTGTTTCATCCTGCCATAACAATTCTCCTAAATTACGCACCAAATCTTGTCCGGGGGTAATTTGTTCGGGTACAGGAGGTATTTCAGGTTGTTCAACAAAATTTTCTTCTAAATCTGGTTCAAATTCTTCTTTAGATTGCTCTTTATCAAATGCGATTTCCTCTACAGCAGAAGAATCAGGTAGTCTACTAGTATCAAAGATAACTGGTTCTTCCGTTGGTTCTTCCAACTCAAATACCTGTTCGTACAAACTATCTTGAAATTCTTGTTCTACTGCTGCATTATTAATATTTTCAACCGCTTCCGTTTGTTCGTACTCAAAAACTTGTTCGTACAAACTATCAGGAAACTTTTCTAGAGATGGCCCTAAATTGCTTGATATATTACTTTGGGGGGCAATAGCTGACTCAGATGGTTCGTAATCTTCCCATAATAATTCTCCGAATTCCTTAATCAACTCTTGCCCTGGAGAATCCGCTTCATAATTTGGGATCTCGAACTCACCATCCACCGCAATTGATTCAATTATGGGTTGTTCTTCACTATCAACCTTATATGGTTCAATAATTAATTCGGACGATACAGTTGAGGCAGGAGTTAAACCTTCAGATTCAGTAGCAATCGGAATCGTATACGCTGGTTGATGCTTTGAATTACGAGTTAACAGCTGCACTCCAATATCGTAAGCAACATCTCCTATTTCTCCTATTTCGAGTTCCCCCAACTCCACCATTCTCGAAGCCAACTCGTAATTTGGAGCCGATGAAGCTAATACTTTGTTACCAAAATGACTCAACCACTCCAACCAACGTTGCTGAGAAACCCGATGTTCGATATTTTGCAGCCATCTTTGGGCCCAATGTTGTCCTCGCGCTTGATGTACGCCTTCTAGAAGTTGGGTAAACAAAAACTCCAGATCCGAATTGGTCAGTTCTGGTAAGTTCCTAACGGCGTGCATCTCCTTCTCTTTCGTCGAAGGAGACTGCTTACCACCAAAAATATCCTGAATAAACTTTATGAACCTCTGCACTAGCCGCCTGAGCATCTGCTGCATTGTAAAATGTAGTTCACATAGAATTTTAACGAGCGCAATGTCAAAAAAGATTAATTACGTAATAGGCTATCAAAGTATGTGAACTTTTCTACAAATGCAGCCAATTACGTCCGTAAAAAGTCAACATAGCAACTTGCCTAACGTTGATTTTTAGGAACACTCGCCAAAATATCAATTTGTGGAATTAGAAGTAACATAATCACTTCTGAGATAACTTAACAAAATTTCCGGAAAATAACTTGCTAGACAAGATACGCTTTGCAAACAAAATAAAAGCTATCCAAAAATTCTGTATATCTTAGAACAATATTGACCATTAAAACACCCTGGTTATACAGCATATTAAGGTATAAAAGTCAAATATTTAGGGCATAAATAATAATAATTTTGGGCGTATTATCCAGCAGTATGGTATTGATTAACTAAAGCCTGAACGATAACTTCTGGATCGTCTGTTTCAATTCCCAGCTGCTGGGCAATTTGCGCTCTCAAGTTTCCATCATCTTGCATCAAGTCCATCAATTCTTCAAGAGTAATGGTTTGATATTCCCCTTCTGCATCGCCTTCAGCTTGTTCGACTTGTTCGACTTGTTCTGTTTGAACCAGACTTTCTTCACCCACGGCAGATTCTACTTGTGCATCAGGTCCTTCATACTCCCATATAGGTTCTGCTTGGTTGCGCGTTAGCAATCGCATTCCGATATCGTAAGCAACATTAGAAACTTCACCAACTCCCAATTCACCCAACTGTACCAGTCGAGAAGCTAGCTCATTATTTGGTGTTGGTGCAGCTAAAAGCTTATCCCCAAATTTTTTCAACCATTCCACCCAACGTTGTTGAGGAACCCTATGTTCAATATTATCTAACCATTTTTGTGCCCAAGCCTCTCCCCGTGCTTGATGAAC
>JBCCLY010000195.1:0-7113 GCA_039026655.1 Cyanobacteria bacterium P01_C01_bin.38
AAAGATTAGATGAATTAGGCATGACTGCTATGTGTGGTACGCCTATGTCTCAAGAAGAAAAAGACAGAAGAATTCAATCGGTAATTGACGGTAGTTGCTTTGTAAAATATCTGAATAAAATATTAGAACGAAAACAGAAGCTTTTAGAAAGATTAGCAACTACTGAAAAAACGGAGAAATTGCTAAGAGATAAAATCGCGGAAATGGAAGCTAGAAATAAAAATTCATAACTGGTGGAATTGGTTAATCTGATTAGTTTTATATGTTCGTAGTAATGACTTTAGTCCCAAATCCGGGGGCTGAAGCCCTTACTACAAACCTGACGAATTTCCTCACAGAGTTGTTGTGTCACCACTGAAACGAAGCTATTTAAAAGTAACCAGAAAAGAAACGATAGCACAAACAGTAATAGTAGAAGTTTTTTGTTCGTAGTTGCGCTTCAGCGCCTCCCAATCCAGAATTAAGAGGCGCTGAAGCGCAACTACAAACCTATCTCTTAATAAGGGGTTTACCTTGTAGAACTAATGTACTATTATGTTTTTTAAGATTAAATAGTGAATGGCTAGCAGACGTAATTGCGCTGTGTGTTTAGCCTATCGCCATTTATGGGAACAATAGCAGTGGTTTAGATATTTACATATAAGTATCATGGCAGAGAAACAACCAGGAAAATATGATGTTGTATTGGGAGGGCAATCTCCGCCTCCGATTCATAGCGCGGTGTTGGGTGGAATCGAAGGTGTAAAGCGTAGATTGTCAAATCCGGTAGTTGACGTGAAGTTAGCAGCGCTTACCGATGCTCTTAACTATCAAGAAGCTGGTTTTGAGTTGGTAATTCAAGCTTTGCAAAATAAGCCGAAGATTTTGCAGCGTCATGCTTATAAATTATTGCGACGAAGGAAAGAAACTCAGGTAAAACAAGCTTTAGAACATTATCAGCCTTGGGATTTATTTGAGAGATTGCAAGGATATATTGGTTATAAAGGGCAACACGCCGGAAGATTTGCGAATCGTTTAAGTGTAGATTACAATCCGGAAGTTGGAATTCAAGATCCTGCTAATACAGCTTATGCTTTACGATGGGATTTATATAATAATCCTCCCATAGCAGAACAAATTACAAGTATTTCACAAGATTCCCAAGCAGGTAAATTAGAAGCTTTGATTATTGGTACCTGGCTAGATGATATGGCAGGTGGTAGCGATGAAATTATCAATGGGCTTGTTAATGTCAAAGATAAATTAACCAACTTAAAAGCTATCTTTATAGGTGACATTCATTATCAAGAAAGTGAAATATCTTGGATTGCACAAAGTGATATGACTCCACTTTTAAGAGCTTATCCTCAATTAGAAGTATTGCAAATACGCGGTGGAGATGGGTTACAGTTTAATGCACCAGTGCGACACAATAATCTACAAACGTTGATTGTAGAAACTGGGGGATTAGGTAGCGAAACAGTTGCTCAAATTTGCAACATGAATCTTCCTGCATTAGAGCATTTAGAATTATGGTTTGGTGCCGATGAATACGGTGGAAATTGTACGGTTGCAAGTCTAAAACCAATTTTAGAAGATTTGATATTTCCCGATTTAAATTATTTAGGATTGCGTAACAGCCAATTTGCGGATGATATTGCAGAAGCTGTTGTTAAATCGGATTTGATTAACACAATTAGCGTACTTGATTTGTCGTTGGGGAATTTGACAGATAAAGGTGCGGAATTTTTGCTTAATTGTGCGGCGGTAAACGAGCTTGATATTCTTAACGTTTCTGAAGCTTGTTTATCAGATGAAATTATTAGTAAATTGTCTAAACTTGACTGTCGGTTGTTAGCAGATAAACAAGAAAAAGCTGGGGATTACGATGAAGAATTTCGTTATTGTGCTGTGACTGAGTGAAAAACGTTTTGGGATGTTGGTTTATAGCCCTAAATCACCTTGGGTTGCAAACCCAAGGCTAATAGCGAAAGTCCTATAAATAGGACTGGAAAATTATAATAAATCAGTCCATTTTAATGGACTTCTGCTATTAGCTTGCGGTTTGCAACCGCAAGCGGGTGTGAATACAGATGCAAAATTTATTGTCTTTTAAGTATCAATTAATAAAAAAAATGAATAGCAATCAAAATCAACCAAGAAAATTTGATGTTGTTTTAGGTGGAAACAATCCGGCTCCGGTAACTGGTGCTGTGTTGGGAGGAATTGAAGGGGTTAAGCGAAGGTTGGAAAGTGAAAATGAAAATGTCATAATTGCAGCGCTTAAAGATGCTTTGAATTATGGGGAAGCGGGTTTAGATTTAGTTATTGAAGCATTGAATAAATCTTCTGAGGAAGCACACTATAACATTGTTTCAATGTTATGCAATTCAGGAGATAAAGGGAAACAAGCATTGCTAAACTATAATCCTTGGCTGACATTTAGTAGCTTTCAAGACTGGGAAGAAAGGTTTTGTTTAAATGAAGATAATAAATCTTTACGAGGTTATAACGGGTACTATGTAGGAAATAAAAGCAGCTTAATAAGTTTAATTGAAAAAACTAGATATCCTATAAAAGCTATACAATGCGAAATGTACTATAAAGATAGAAATCACAAAACAGCTTTTAAGGATTTTATTGATACTTTGGTTGAATATAAAGACTCTTTTCCCAATCTAAAAGCTTTACGAATCGGAGATATTTGCGATATAAATAATATCAAATACTTAAAATCGAGAATTAATGTTTGTAATATTTCACCTCTACTCAAAGCTTATCCAAACTTAGAATTACTTCATATTCGTGGTCGAATGTTTCAAGAAGATGTTGTGATACCTAATAATAAAATTTTGGCAGTTCGTAAAAGTAAAAATGAATCTCTTACTCTAGATAAGACTGTAAAACATAAATCCTTAAGAACTTTAATTATTGATGCAGATGGAATATCAAATAAAAATTTAGCTAAACTTTGTAATTTGAATCTACCATCTTTAGAGTATCTTGAAATTTGGTTACATAGAGAAAATTGGCGTAACATAAATATCGATAGTATTGAACCAATATTATCAGGTAAGTATTGTCAAAATTTAGTTTATTTAGCAATTAGAAATAGCGGTAATACAAATGAAATTGCTAAAGCTATTGTCAACTCCCCAGTAATGAAAAATTTAAAAATACTTGAACTGACAGATGGAAATATGGAAAGTGATGGTGCAAAAGTTTTTTTTGAATCTTCTGTAACAAATAATTTACATACCTTGAATCTTTGTGGAAATAGTTTAGGTAAAAAGATGATTGAGCAATTGTCACAATTAAATTGTCAAGTTATTGCACATGGTGGTTATAGATATTATTCGGTGTGGGAATAAATCACAATAGCCGGGGAATGTAATTCCCCGTCTAATAGCGAAAGTCCATTAAAATGGACTAATTAATTTTGATTTTGCAGTCCTATTTATAGGACTTTCGCTATTAGCTTGCGGTTTGCAACCGTAAGCGGGTTGGTTAGAATCAGACGGGCAAGGATGCCCATCCCACAAGAATATTTTAAAAACATTAGTTAATAAAAACAGATTTCTGGGAAACCTAATATAGTCATACAAACAAAATCATCATGTCACAACAACCAAGAGAATTCGACGCAGTTTTAGGAGGAAACACACCACCTCCAGTAACTGGTGTTGTGTTGGGAGGAATTGAAGGTGTTAAACGACGGTTAGAAAGTGAAATTGTTGATGTACGAATCAAAGCGCTTTCTGATAGTTTGAAATATGGGGAAGCTGGTTTAGATTTAGTTATTGAAGCTTTAGAAGATGATTCGTTACAGGTAAAAGGTTTTGCTTCGAGGTTGTTGAAGGAATGGGGAGGTGAAAAAGGTAAACAAGCGCTGTTGGAATTCGATCCTTATTTGTATTTTACGAAGTTGGATGATTGGGAAGTTGAAGAGTTTAATCCTGAAGTTGGGATTGTGAATCCTGAGAATAAAGCTTCTTTAATAGTAGAACAACTAATAGCTTTAATTAATGAGAATAGATTACAAGAGGTTGAAACTTTACTTTATTTTTTACATGATTATGATTATCAATACTTAAATCAACAACAATATGAATATATAAATATTCTTTTGACTAATAATCAAATATGGAGTACTTACAAGCAATTTATTGACAAAAAATAGAAATATAGCAATTAAATATCAATCTCATACTCTATGAATAAACTTGAATAAAACCCATGAAAACCCTCACCATCATAGCCAACCCCGAAAACCGTCGCGTCGGATTGCTGCAAAAAGCGATCGCCAACCTCAATCTACCACCCGCAACTGTCATCTCCTATGCAGATTTAATTACAGGAAAACAAAACCTTGAAGTTACACCCGATAACATCATCCGCTTTGATTCTCCAGAGAAAAACTTTGAGGTTGATAAGGCGATTATTGCTGCTGGGGAAGGATTAGAGGGGGTAGAGGGGGAAGAAGAGGGAGAGGGGGTAGAGAATAATTATCAGCGAATCAGTGCTAGTGAAGTTGAGAAGTTGGAGTTTGATAAGGGACGAATTCTTTATCCGCGACAGTGGTATTTGGGTTGGAGAAATTTATTGCGACAGTGGAAGAAGGAATTGAAATGTCAAACCATGAATCATCCCCATGATATTGCGGTGATGTTTGATAAGCCAAGGTGTCACGAAAGGTTTAGTAAAAATAAGGTTCCGATAGCTCGTAGCTTGGGGAAAATTCACAGTTACGAACACTTACGAGAAAAAATGCAGTCTCAAGGTTTGGAACGGGTTTTTATCAAATTATCTCACGGTTCGAGTGCTTCTGGAGTCATCGCTTACCGCGCTAATTCTCGCTTTGAATCGGCTATCACTACGGTGGAAAGAGTACGAGAAGACGGTGAAACTTTACTATATAATTCCCGCAGAATTCGTAACTATATCAAACGGGAAGAAATCGCCGATATTATCAATATTTTAACAGCGGAAGGGGTACAGGTTGAAGAATGGCTGCCCAAAGCAAGGCTACAAGGATGCGGTTTTGATTTACGAGTTGTGGTTATCGATGGTGAAGCACAACATACCGTTGTTAGGTTGGGAAAAAGTCCGATGACTAACTTACATTTGGGTAATGAAAGAGGAGATATAGATGAATTTTTGCATAAGGTTGGTGATGATAACTGGCAGAAAATGAAGCGCACCTGCGAACAAGCTGCGGGATTATTTCCTAATAGTTTATATTGCGGAGTTGACTTGATGATTTTACCAGATTGGGAACAACACGCTGTGTTGGAAATAAATGCTTTTGGAGATTTGTTGCCGGGGATTACTTATCGTGGTTTGGATACTTATGAAAGCGAGTTAAAAGCGGTATTTGATAAATAATCTGCTCGAAATATGCTTTTATCTTAGCTATAAAAACCATTCTCCGAAGTTCGGGGTCATTACGATGAATTTTTTCAAGTATTTTTAAAGCGTCGTCAGTTTTTTTCATTTTCTTCTTAATTAATATATCTAATCGCTATGTACAATATAAACCAAATCATCGGCACCCACGACATCGTATTCATCACCTTCGACACCCTCCGCTACGACATCGCAACCGAATTACTATCACAAAACCGGACTCCAAATTTAGCTAAAGTATTACCAAATGGTTGGGAAAAACGACATTCACCCGGAAGTTTCACTTATGCTTCCCATCAATCATTTTTCGCGGGTTTTCTTCCTACTCCAGTTACCCCAGGAATTCATCCTAGATTGTTCGCTTTGAAATTCGCGGGAAGTACTACAACTACCGAAAAAACTTGTCTTTTAGAAGGTGAAAATATAGTTAAAGGATTAGCGCGAAAAGGTTATCATACCGTTTGTATTGGTGGTGTGGGATTTTTCAACAAACAGAATCCCTTAAGTAACGTAATTCCTTCGATGTTTGCAGAAAGTTACTGGAATCAAGAATTAGGAGTTACCGATCCAAAATCTACAGAAAATCAAATATTATTAGCTGAGAAAATCCTCAATAAAACACCTCAAAATCAACGTTTATTCTTATTTATTAATATCTCCGCACTGCATCAACCCAATTATTTTTATCTCCAAGGTGCTAAAACAGACACATTAGCAACTCACGCAGCCGCATTAGAATACATCGATCGCCAACTAGGAAAACTCTGGGATGCCCTACAAAAACGTGCTTCTACCTTCTGCATACTTACCTCCGACCACGGAACAACCTACGGTGAAGATGGTTACACCGGACACCGCCTCGCACATCCCGTGGTGTGGACAGTTCCTTATGGGGAATTTATCTTAAACCCCAACGACGTGTAGTCCGCACCCACCACCAGCGGCGTCCCGGGCATCACCCGGACGTGATCTTGAAGGATGTTGCCATCAATCACGAGGTCTTGTTCATTGCCATAAACGGACAGCCGCGCCCGCTGTGAGACCGTAAGGAGTTGTGATTTCAACCTTGGCCCTCGTATCTCAACCGCCCCCTCAAAAACGCTGACCTCGATCGAATCGGTGCCAACCGCGACGCCGAATTCTGTGCCCAAGTCGGTGACATCCATGTGCGGTGTGGTGACCAAGAAGCCTTTCGCGGACGGGGTGTTGACCATGCCTACCAGCCTGCCGCTGGACAGTCGGATGGCGTTCTCATTGATCAACTCGATCTTCGCAGGACCTTCCAGGATCGCGACCGCCCCGGATGTGGTCGTGATCTCGGCGACACCTTCTTCGAGCGTAAAGCGTTGCGCGGCATAGAGGTCCTGGCCGGGCCGACGGTCCCAGACCGCGTTGTGCTCGGCGGTCAGCGTGGCGACAATGCGTTGAGTCGCGGCGGGAAACGCTTCACTTGGCAAACTCGTATCTGGCACTATTGCGGTCGAGTCAGTACCTTCCGGACCAGTCAGTACCACGATCGTGATCACGACACCGATCAATAAGGTGGCTGCGGTTGCTAGCATCGCGATGCGTTTGGGCGTGAAGGTGCGTCGTAGCACATACGACAGGGCCGATGCATACTTCTGTTTCGTCAAGGCACCCGTTTCGGAATGGCCATCGAACCCCGGTGCTTCAGGAATGAAGGATAGGGGTTGTTCTGCTTCCGCCTCGAACAGCGTCGCGAAGATT
>JBCCLY010000196.1:0-7071 GCA_039026655.1 Cyanobacteria bacterium P01_C01_bin.38
ACTCGTGCAATTAAAGCTTCAACATCAGCATTGCTATCCGGGTATAAATCGGGAACGCTATAAAAAGTAGAAAAACCTTTATCCGAATGATAATAGCTACCGGGGGGAAACTCCTTGACATTACTGCAATGCCCAGAAATCGCTTTAAGTTCCGAAGCGAACACCCAAGCTCCTTCCATTTCCCCATAGTACAAAGGCTTGATACCAATTGGGTCGCGAGCCACTAATAAATTTTCCCCATCAGCGATAGCAAAAGCGTACATTCCATCAAGTTCCTCAATAGCAGAAACTCCCCTATCTTCGTAAAGCCTAAGAATTGCTTCGCTATCGCTACTAGTTACAAAATCGCTTTGCTGTTGTAAACTCGAACGCAATTGAGGAAAATTATAAATTTCGCCGTTAGCAATAATTGCGCGAGTTGGCACTTCTCCATAAATTGGTTGATCGCCGCCTTTGGGGTCCATAATACTCAAACGCCGATGTCCCAAATTCCCAGGTTTATTCGGAGGGGCATACATTCCTTCTGCATCAGGACCTCGATGAGCGATGCTATCCATCATGCTTTTTACTAAGATGGGGTTAGTTTGACCCCAAATACCAGTAATTCCGCACATATTTTTGTTACTAATAATAAGGTACTTATTTTACACCGTTGCCGTATCATCTTTTCAAAAAACAAGAAACCGTTATACTAAAAGTCGCTAAAACTAAATATTTACATCTCTTATTTTTTGGTAATTTTTTGATTTTTTGTTATTTAATTAGTTTTCAAAAGTTTTCCCAACAATTTTATACTAAATTCTACTAACATACATCGGAGCGATATTACGCATAAAGGTATAAAAATAACAATAATTTTGGATAAAGCTACTGAAATCAATATTGGTTGTAAACTAGCTTAAGTATTTTTTTAGTGAGTTTTGAGAATAATAGTTGACATGAAGATTGGAAAAATTATTCATACGAGATTAAAAATATTTTGGTTTTCGTGCAAAAATTTTGAATCTTAAACCAAAAAGCCTCGAATTAGGCACTTTCGATCTATATATCTATATATTGATCACTTGTAATTTATTTCAAATAAAAATTTTATTTAAATGCAAATTGATTTAAATAAAATAAGCTCTTGTAACTGTTTAAGAACTTTTAAAATATGGCGATTTTCATATCTGTGCAAACGATTCGTACCTACTCAAAGAGATATTTGCTAATGGTGTCGTAACCCAACATCAGCATTTAGTAATCAACCATACTAATTTTAAAGGTTCTACGTGCCGACTTTAGTTCTCATAAGAAAGGACGCGCATTCCTCACTACAAACGTTTATTATTCATTTTTTAGTTTGTAAGTATTATTAAGCACAATTAATCTACACAAATAGATTAAGCCGATGTTAGGCTGGGGTATTCAAAATTACAAGAATTACTTCGACCAGTTGAGCCACGCCATGTCAAAATTATTATCTGCAACCCTAATAACAACAGCTTTATTACTGGGATTGAGCGAAAATCCACAACTGGCGATCGCCGGAACTTGTGCTTCCCAATGCGGTGCAAAGCCACTTCAATTTACACCTGGTAGACGTATCAGAGTACAAGTTGTAAATAAGACACCAAATTTAATTTATATAGAGAAACCACAAGGTACCAATCCAATTGCTTTACGACCCGGACAACAAGTACGATTAGAACAAGGAGATGGTACGCAACCAAATATATCCGTAGTTTTCTGGAATGAAAACGGATTATCGTTAAAAGCAAACCTTTCTAAACCAAATTTCGCTACCTTACAAGTTGAATTACGTCCCGAATGGCGCATCGGTGGCGATAGAGGTGTTTACGTAAAAGATGATGGGCGCGTGCAGTTGCTTTAAGAAAGTTATGAGTTAGGAGTTAGGAGTTAGGAGTTGGGAGTTAGGAGTTAGGAGTTAGGAGTTAGGAGTTGGGAGTCGGAAAGCTCTTAAGTACTTTACTACATAAATTTTGAAATCCTGGTTTATATAGCATTCCTAAATCATTGGTAAAAATTACAGAAACCCGGTTTTTTGAAAAAACCGGGTTTTTAGCATCTCAATTTTTACAACTCATATAGGTTTGCTATAGATTTAGAAGCGCATTAATTATCGCTATTTATAGATAAACCGGGTTTTTTATTGCGAGAGATAAATTTTGATTTGAATTTTTAATTTGTGCAAGTAATATATTTTAGGCTGAAACAGGAATTTTAAACTTGATAACTTTAATAACAATGTCTTTAACTATCTTGAAAATGTTGTCGCATTCGTAGGTTAATTTAGTTAATTCCTAATTCCTGACTCTCAACTCCTAACTCCTAACTCCTAACTCTCAACTCCTAACTCTTAAAATGCTAGACGAAATCAAGCCAAAATCTCAAAGCGATCGACGTTTACCATTACAACGCTGGCAAATTTATCCGCAAAAAACCGAGTTAGCGCAGAAACTATCGCGGGTGAATAATATGTCACCTTTAATCAATCAGTTATTAATAAATCGCGGCTTCGATTTACCCGATACCGCAGAAATATTTTTAAATCCCCAATCCTTAATTTTACCGGAACCTTTAGATGAATTTCCAGATTTAGCAATGAGTGTAGAATTGCTGCAAAATGCAATCGCAACTCAAGAAAAAATCGCTATTTGTGGCGATTATGATGCTGATGGAATGACAAGCACTGCTTTACTTTTACGGAGTTTGCGGACTTTTGGTGCTGATGTTGATTATGCTATTCCTAGTCGGATGCATGAAGGTTATGGTATCAACAAGCGAATCGTTGAAGATTTTCATCATGAAGGTGTAGGAATTATTCTGACTGTAGATAATGGTATCGCCGCATTTGAACCCATTGCTAGAGCCAAGGAATTAGGATTAAAAACTATTATCACAGACCATCACGATATTCCCCAAAAATTACCTCCTGCCGACGCGATTTTAAATCCCAAATTATTACCAGAATCCTCCGTTTATCGCGGTGTTGCTGGTGTCGGTGCTGCTTATATTTTAGCGATGTCTTTAGCAGAAAAATTGGGCAGAGCCGAAGAGATATCCGATACGATGTTGGAATTATTTGCCTTGGGGACAATAGCTGATTTAGCACCGTTAGTAGGGGTTAACCGTACCTGGGTAAAACGCGGTTTACGGTTATTACCAAAATCTCAATTAGCAGGGATACAAGCATTAATTCAAATGGCTGGTGTGCAAGTATTGGGAAGCCAAGGAGCAGGAAATAACTTTCTAAACCCAAAACAAGAGCATCCGTTGTTAGAATCCAAGAAGAATACATCCGTTGCCAAAAATCCAAAATCCCTTAAGCCTGATGATATTGGTTTTCGTTTGGGGCCACGAATTAACGCTATTGGTAGAATTGGCGACCCCCAAATTGTTATAGAATTATTGACTACTGATGATGTCGGAATAGCACTCGAACGCGCAATGCAGTGCGAAGCGACTAATGCACGTCGTCGGGAAATGTGCGAGGAAATTGAAAAGCAAGCTATTGCATTAGTAGAAACCGAATATGTTGCTTCTTTAAAAGATGACCGAGTATTATTTATTGTTCAACCAGACTGGCATCATGGGGTAATTGGTATTGTTGCCTCACGATTGCTCGAACGTTACGGAGTTCCGGTATTTATCGGTACTTATGAAGATGATAACCACATTCGCGGTTCGGCAAGAGGTATTCCCGAATTTAATGTATTTGACGCTTTACAATATTGCGATGATTTACTGGGTAAATACGGGGGACACAAAGCAGCGGGAGGATTTTCTTTACCAACAGAGAATCTTGAATTAGTACGGGAGCGTTTGAGCGAATTTGCCTGCTCATGTCTCGAACTTCAGCACCTCAAACCTTTACTTAAGATTGACACTTTAGCTAATCTCAATGAAATTAATCGAGAACTTTACCAGCAAATTAACGCTTTAGAACCCTGCGGAATTGAAAACCCAAACCCAGTTTTTTGGACTCCCAACGTTAAAGTACTCGAACAGCAAATCGTTGGCAAAGGGCATATTAAATTTACAGTTGGTCAAATGATTAACGGGCAACAGTATAAAATCAAAGGTATAGCTTGGCGATGGCGCGATTATTTTCCTTTACCAACACGAATAGATATTGCCTACAAACTTAAAGAAAACAACTTTAACGGCAACACTTCTATCGAGCTAGAAGTAATAGGAGCTAGAATTCCAACAGATTCTCACTTCTTTTTCACCTACGAAGATAAACCACTTAGAGCTACATTTGAATACAGCAACCGTCAGTACATCTGCGGCATCTATCAAAAAGGTTCTTCCGCAGAATTAAGAATTAAAAGTCCCGAAAACAAAGTTTTAGCAGTTCAATCAGGACACGATACAGGTTTATTAGGAATCAATCGCGAACAAGCCCAGAAGATTGATATATCTCAACCCCCTTATTACGATATTATTAAAACTGCTTTGAAAGAGTTAGGAGTTAGGAGTTAGGAGTTAGGAGTTAGGAGTTAGAAAATTTGGGATTTTGGATTTTAGATTTTAGATTTTGGATTAAAATCCTTATATTCAGTTAGAAGTGAAGAGTTGACGATTTTAAACCTTTGACCTTTGACCTTTGACCTTTGACCTTTGACCTTTGACCTTTAACCTTTAACCTTATTAAAGGAGTTAAGAGTTTGACTCATAACTCCATCAAAAAGCATTACATATCGCCGCCGCGAAATGCCAACACAAAAATTACCGCAGGTCCAGCTAACATGATTAGCGCTACAGAACCGAGCTGTAAAATAACTTCCCAATTGATATTGGCTAAAGCTTCCATACTATCCTCCCAGTTGCCTTAAAAAAATTGAATAAAAAGAATAATCTTTCCTGGATATAGATCGTATCCGAAAATTAGCACCAATTTTTAATTTACTTAACAAAATTATAGAAAAAGATATAAAAAACGAAAAAAAGCAAATTGATTTTAAGATGAGTGGGTGGTTTGCAACACCATTTCTTAAATCGTCATCGGTAAGTTGCTGATGTTAGCAGTTTCCGCCGAATGGAATTAATGATTCTAGTTTCTGATGACAGCACTCTTAAAAACAATTTGTTACCTTTATTACCCAAACGTAAACAATAAACGTAAACAATAAAATGGCAACTTGGCAATGTGTAAAGCGGTGTGGAGCCTGCTGTTATCTAGAACCGGCAGAGCGTCCCGAAATAGACGAATATTTAACTCCGGAAGAGTTAGAAAAATATCTAAGTATGGTAGGGGCTGATGGGTGGTGCATAAATTACGACCATGAAAACAGACAATGCAGTATTTATAATGAGCGTCCCCGCTTTTGTCGTGTAGAGCCAGAAGTATTTAAAGATTTATTTGATATCGAACCCGAAGAACTAAACGACTTTGCCATCGAATGCTGTCACCAGCAGATAGAATCAATATACGGCGATCGCAGTTTTGAAATGATGCGATTTGATAAAGCAATTGGAATTTAATTGGTAATGGGTAATAGGTAGTTGGTAGTTGGTAGTTGGTAGTTGGTAGTGGGTAATGGGTAATGGGTAATAGGTAGTTGGTAGTGGGTAATGGGTAATAGGTAGTTGGTAGTGAGTAATGGGTAATGGGTAATGGGTAATAATTGTGAATTATCGTAAGGAATAAATTTATAACTCTTAGTTTAGTTTTCAACTGTTTCCCATACTCAACTACCAACTACCAACTACCAACTACCAACTACCAACTACCAACTACCAACTACCAATTCCCAATTCGGCAACTACACCCAATACCTTACGGCTCTCCCCACTGCCGATGCGTTTGAAATAAAGATACATTAACAGATAAGAAAAGTAGACAAATGTTCAGAAAAAAGTGAATTTGATTTCACTGCTAACCGTTCAGCGAGGGAGCAAGAACCCATTATGTTTGAACACTTTACTTCCGAAGCAATTAAAGTAGTTATGCTCGCCCAGGAGGAGGCACGTCGCCTGGGGCACAATTTTGTAGGCACGGAACAAATTCTCTTGGGATTGCTGGGAGAAGACACGGGTGTTGCTGCTAAAGTGCTGACGGATATGGGTGTGACTCTTAGAGATGCACGCCGCGAAGTCGAAAAAATTATTGGTAGAGGTTCTGGTTTTGTTCCACCAGAAATTCCTTTTACTCCTAAAGTTAAAACTCTATTTGAGCAGTCTTTTAAGGAAGCTCGCTCTCTTGGACATAATTATATAGGTACGGAACACCTGCTTCTTGGTTTAACTGAAGCTGGGGAAGGTGTTGCTGCTAAGGTATTACAAAATCTAGATGTTGATTTGAAGCAGCTTCGTACTGCTGTTATCCGCCGCTTGGGTGAAGTAGCATCTGTTGGTGCTGGCGTTGGCGGTGGTAGCACCAGACGCAACCAAACGGCAACTTTAGAAGAATTTGGTAGAAATCTTACTAAGTTAGCAGCAGAGGGCAAATTAGACCCTGTAGTAGGGCGCGAACTCGAAATTGAGCGTACCGTTCAAGTTTTGGGAAGACGTACCAAAAATAACCCCGTGTTGATTGGCGAACCTGGAGTTGGTAAGACTGCCATCGCCGAAGGTTTAGCGACTCGAATTTTTAATAACGATGTACCCGATATTTTGCTTCAAAAGCAGGTTATCAGCCTTGATATGGGCTTAGTGGTAGCTGGTACTCGTTTTCGTGGTGATTTTGAAGAACGTCTTAAGAAAATCATGGAAGAAATCCGCTCTGCGGGTAATATCGTCCTGGTGATAGATGAAATTCATACTTTAGTTGGTGCGGGTGGCATGGAAGGCGGTATGGATGCCGCTAATATCCTGAAGCCAGCATTAGCTAGAGGAGAACTTCAGTGTATTGGAGCTACTACTCTTGATGAGTACCGCAAGCACATCGAGCGCGATGCAGCTTTAGAACGTCGTTTCCAGCCAATTAAGATTGGCGAACCTTCAGTAGAGGAAACGATTGAAATTTTACAGGGATTGCGCGGTGCTTACGAGCAGCATCACAATTTAACAATATCTGACGAAGCGTTGGTTGCAGCCGCTCAACTTTCCGATAGATATATTCAA
>JBCCLY010000197.1:0-7043 GCA_039026655.1 Cyanobacteria bacterium P01_C01_bin.38
AAAGCTGCAATTCCTAAAGGTACGGCAACGAATAACCCTATAATTAAACGTACTATTAACTTATCTATTTTTCGAGTAGTTGCTACACCTATGTAACGCGCAGCTATTAAACCACCGCCGTAAAATACAACTGGGGTTAGTGAAATAATTAAACTTACATACCTGGGTAGATGGGGACTAGTTGAAATTGACAGGTTATCGGCAGGAATTTTGTTAAAGGTTGCTTTTAATATATTACCCGTGCGTTTCATTGGTAATGAAGTGGCTACTTTCCATTTTTCAGGTATTTTAACTTCTATTTCTAAACGTTTAAAAAATGCCCAGTCTTTTGCAGGAGATAGTATATAAACAACTTGATAATCTCTATAAGTTGAATATTTGTAGCTACTTGGTTCAACTACATATTTTACCTGAATCTGATGTTCTCCTTTGCCAATAGTCGGTTTGAATTTCAAAGCTGTATTTGAAGAATCAGCTCCAAAGTACCTAATTGACTCACCATTTGCTGTAGGTACTCTTAATGGCGATCGCCAACTTGGAGGAAGTTCCTCAATAGTGTTTCGGTGCGTTAGACTAGCGTCGTAACGCACCCTACAAATACTTTTTTATAAATTTAATCCTGATTTATAATTGCATTATATTAGACATAAAATTAAATGTAATTACAGTATCAACACTTAGGTGAAAACAACTAACAACCAACAACCAACAACTAACAACTAACCCTTAACAATATCTTCATTAAAAAATCTTCATATTGCTGGTATATCTAGGCATAATCCGAAATGCTATAAGTAGAACTTGTAGCTGGGAATTAACACAAAAGCCGAATTTACGCTTTTATATAAAGTTGCCTTATTTTATGAAACTGGATTTACTTGTAAGAGCATTAAGTGGAGCTGCTATAGCTTCTTTATCTGTACTTTCTGCGGTGACATTTAAACCGATGCCTTCTTATGCCCAAGGGGCAACTTTTTACTGCGGTACAAGTAAGTATGGTAATAAGTCTGTTCCTACAACTTTTGTCCGTACTCAAGATGGTAAAAGAGTACCGATTGTGCGCTGGGTTAGCAATTATTTCCCGCCACCGTGGACACCGAGAAGACGCTGTGGAGCGGTATCGAGCAAGTTTCAACGATTTTACGACCACGGTATTTTGAGATACATTACAGCCGATACTTTGCAAGGACAGCCTGTATTATGCGCTACTCCGAATCCAGGAATTGGCTGTACCAGCGACACTGTTTTATTTACTCTCAAACCGGGTAGCAACCCTTATGCCACTATCCGAAGACTATTAGATAGACGCGGCTTAGCTGGAGGAATGGTACTTAATGAAAGTAGTAATTCGGTAGATATCGATTTTGAAAGGTATTTGGAAAGCGCGGCGAAAAGATAGTGGTTAGTAGGGAGTAGGGAGTAGGGAGTAGGGAGTAGGGAGTAGAAAGTTTTATAGTAATTCCAATTAATTTCCGTAGTGCGTTAACGCAGTGTTTCCGTAAGGAAATGCATCTTGCTCGCTAGCATCGAGCGAGCAAGATGCTCGCACTACCCACTACCATCTGTTTTTTCCGCAGGAATGACTATACAAACACATCCGTTGCTAAACACATCTGCTACTAAACACATCCGCTGCTAAACACATCTGCTACTAAACACATCCGCTGCTAAACACATCCGTTGCTAAACACATCCGTTGTTAAAATCTAAAATTTAAAATAATGCATTGGCGCAGATGTAATATCGGCTTATTTAGCTTATCGCTTGTGCTGTCTGTGTCGAATTTATGTTGTACTGTTTCGGCAAGAAGCACTAATGTTAAGTGTGAAAATCAATTTCAAGCACAACAATCTGGAATATTATCACCACAACAGTTACAGCAGCGAGCGGAAATGATTTCTGTAAAGGTGATGGCACCTGAAATTATAGGCTCGGGATTTTTATTGAAAAAACAGGGTTGCGTTTACACGGTGGTGACGAATGCTCATGTATTGCGAGCTGGTGAAAAATCACTACGAATTCAAACTTCAGACAACAAGATTTGGAAAGCACAAACGAAATATATTGCTTCTGCGAAGGGTGATGATTTAGCTTTATTGCAGTTTCGTACCACAGGTGAAGTTTACATTACACCATCTATTGGCGTAAAACCGTCGGTAGGTACAGAAGTTGTTGCCGCCGGGTTCCCAATTATCGAAGATGGTAGTCGTGTCAAGTTTCACTTGACAACTGGTAAAGTTTCTCTGGTTTTAGACAAAGCTTTGCAGGGAGGATATCAAATCGGTTACACCAACGATATTCAAAAAGGAATGAGCGGTGGTGCTTTATTAAATCAGAGCGGTGAAGTTGTCGGTGTAAATGGAATGCACGCTTTTCCTTTATGGGATATTCCTTCGGTATATGAATCTGGAGAAGAAGCTGACAAAGCTTTGCATGAAAAGATTGTACGTTTGAGTTGGGCTGTGCCGATGGAGAAAGTGGAGGAGGTAATGGGTAGTGGGTAATGGGTAGTGGGTAATGGGGGGAAAGGAATTATAAACAATAAACACATATGTAGTGGGAGCATCTTGCTCCCTGGTTGAGCCAAGTATTTAACTTGTAATTATCAATTATCAATTACCAACTACCAATCCCCAATGCCCAATCCCCAACAACTAACAACTACCAACTACCAACTACCAACTACCAACTACCAATTACCAATTAAAAATTATGAAATTAAATTATGCAATTCCAGTTTTAATAACTGTATCAACTATGTTGGTGCAGCCTGATGTTATGGCTCAATCTTCTGCTGATGTGGCGAGGATGGCTAAGGAAATTACTGTTTTAATTGATAATGAAAATAGCCCTGGTAGTGGTGTAATTATCGATCGCTCTGGTACAACTTATACTGTGCTTACTGCTGCTCATGTGGTTAGGGGAAAAAGCGATTACAATATTGTTACTTCTGATGGGCAAAGACATAGTTTAAATAAAAGTAATATTCAACCTTTAAAAGGTGTGGATTTGGCTGTTGTAAAATTTAATAGTAGTCAAAAATATGCTACTGCTAAAATAGGTAATCCCGATAATTCTACTGAAGGAACTACTGCTTATGTCGCTGGTTTTCCTAAGCCTACTGCGGCGGTTTCTAATGCGCTTTATACTTTTATGGATGGGCGTATTATTGCTAATGCTTCTAAGTCTTTACGCGATGGCTACTCTCTAGTTTACAGTATTGATACTTTTCCGGGAATGAGTGGTGGTCCGGTATTAAATGAAAAGGGTGAGTTGGTAGGTATTCACGGTAGGGGAGATACTACTGAAAATTTCAATATTTCTGATGTTAATCCCAATATTATTATCAAAACTGGCAGAAATTTAGGAATTCCCATTAGTACTTTTACCAAGTTGTTTAAAACGACTTCTAATACAACGGCATCTAAGAAACCAAGTACTAATGTTGCTGCAAAACCATTAGCTGATGATTTTTATCTGCAAAGTGTAGAAAAGCGGAATAAAGCTGATTTTCAAGGTGCTATCAAAGATTTAAATCAAGCTATTAGCATAAATCCTAATTATGCTTTTGCTTATTACCGTCGTGCTGAAGCTAGACAAAATATTGGCGAGCAGGATAAGGCAATTAAGGATTTACAAAAGGCTGCTCAATTGTTTTCCGCACAGGGGCATAAAGCTGATGCTCTAAGAAGTCAAGGTGCGATGCGGTTGTTGCAAAAAAATTATCCGGCAGCAATTGCGGTTTTATCTGAAGCTATTAAACTCAATCCTAAAGATGCCGATGCTTATAACGAAAGGGGCATGACTCGGGTACAGTCGGGAGATTTAAAGGGAGCGCTTGCCGATTACAATAAAAGTTTGTCACTACAACCAAGCGATGCTTATGCCTATATGGGTAGAGCTTTTACTAATTTAAAATTGCAAGATAAGGTTAGCGCGATCGCCGATGCAAAGCAAGCTATTAATATTGCTCCTAACTACGGATTTCCTTATTTAATTCTTGCTGTTATTCACTACAATTTTGGAGATACGCCTCAAGCAATTGCTGGTTTTCAAAAAGCTTCTAAACTATTCGCCGCTCAAGGAAATCAAGCTTATAAATATGGCTCTCAAGCTTTTGTTTCTGTGCTATCAAAAGACTATCCAACGGCAATTAGTTTATTTACAAAAGCAATTCAAGCTAATCCCAATGATGTAGAAATGTACGATTTGCGCGGAGATGCTTACACTGCAAATGGAAATATTCAAAAAGCTCTTGCTGACTACAGCCAAGCAATTAGCATTAACCCTAATCACGCCAATGCTTACGAAAGTCGAGGGAAAATTCGATTTTTACAAAAGGATTTTCAGAAAGCATTAACGGATTTAAACCAAAGTTTACGTTTAGATCCTTCGCAAGATCAATCTTATTTTTTCCGCGCATTAATACGTATTAAACAAAAAGATGAGCCAGGAGCAGTTGCGGATATAAATAAAGCAATTCAGTATGCTGTAAATGACGTTAATCTTTATTTATATAAGGGATTTGAAAGGGCTGCTAAAGGCGATAAACAAGGAGCTTCTGAATACTTTAAAAAAGCTGATAATCTTTCCAAACAGCAAGGCGATACAGATTTTTTATCTAATGTCAAGATGTTAATTGGTGTAATTCAGTAATTTGGTAATTGGTAGTTGGTAGTTGGTAGTTGGTAGTTGGTAATGGGGAATTGGGTATTGAGAATAGTTAAGGTAAAAAACATATTATTGGTAATTGATAATTGATAATTGATAATGAATTTTAGCTATTTTGTTTCTTCGGCGTTTATCGGTACATCAATTTACTGGGGATTGGTAATTGGTAGTTGGTAGTTGGTAGTGGGGAATTGGGTATTGAGAATAGTTAAGGTAAAAAACAGTTAGTAGTGGGAGCATCTTGCTCGCTAATAGCTTCTATTATTGGGCATTAGGCATTGATAATTGATAATTGATAATTGATAATTGATAATGAATTTTAGCTATTTGGTTTCTTCGGCGTTTATTGGTACATCAATTTTATTTGTATTGCCGCAAAATTTATCGGCACAAGGTTTAAGTCAAGCAAATCAAATTGCAAAACAAATTACTGTTTTAGTTGATAGTGAAAATGGCAATGGTAGCGGTGTGATTATTCAAAAGCAAGGCAATATTTACACGATTTTGACTGCGGCTCATGTTGTAAGAAAGCAGGATGATTATCAAATCGTTACTTCTGATAGTCAGCGATATCAACTTAATCAAGGCAGTGTTAAACAATTGGAAGGTGTTGATTTAGCAATTGCTGAATTTAGCAGCAGTAAAAATTATCCGGTGGCTAAAATTGGTAATTCCGATAGCAGTGAGGAAGGCACTACGGCTTTTGTAGCGGGATTTCCTCAATCGACTGCGGCAATTTCTCGCTCTATTTATACGTTTACTAAGGGTGAAATTACTGCAAATGCTGCTCAACCTCTTAAGGATGGTTACGGTTTGGTTTACAGTAACGATACTTTACCGGGAATGAGCGGCGGTGCAGTTTTAAATCAAAATGGTGAATTAATTGGCATTCACGGTAGGGCTGATATTAGAGATACCAATATTGAAGTTTCTGCTGCAAATCCGGCGATTGCGATTATCAAAAGTGGATTTAATTTAGGCATTCCTATCAATACTTTTATCCGACAGTCGGTTAATGTCGGTGTCAATTTAGGCATTAGTTTACCTGAGAAAGTTGCATCAAGGTTGACAGCAGATGACTTTTTTATTCGCGGTGGTAAAAAGTCGGAAAATAAAAATTATCAAGCGGCTATTGATGATTACACTCAAGCAATTAAGCTAAATTCTAATTATGAAGAAGCTTATTTGAGAAGAGGTTACAATTACTCGCTTTTAAATAATTATCAAAAGGCAATAGCTGATTACAATACTGCGATAAAAATCAATCCTAACTACGAAGAAGCCTATATTAAAAGAGGTAACTGCTACTCTAATTTAAGAAATGTAAAAGGAGCGATCGCCGACTATACCCAAGCAATTAAAATTAATCCTAAAAATCCCGAAACTTATCTTATCAGGGGGCTTGCTTGGAGTCAATTAAAAGATTATCAAAAAGCAATCGCCGACTATAACCAAGTGTTACAAATTGAAAAAAATACTAGACTTGCGGCTATCACTTATGGCAGTAGAGGAATTGCACGCTTTAGCTCTGGAAATAAACAAGGAGGGCTTGCCGATTTGAAATATAGTGATTATTTGTTTAAGCAATTAAAGCAGACGGCAACTGATTAGAGAATGGGTATTGGAAGAAGATTACGGATTATATAACCGCAGAGGGCGCAGAGAGCGCTAAGGTAAGAGGTTTTATAGAGATGGTAATTAGCAGCGTTAAGAAATATAAAGAAGTTTATATTTAAAGAGACGATTACCGACTAGCAATTGATAACTGATAATTGATAACTGATAATTGATAATTATGAAATACAATCTATCACCAATCTTATTCGCAGCATCAATTACATTCATACAGCCACAATCAACCACTGCCCAATCTTCTTCTCAAGTTGCACAAAATGCAAAACAAATTACTGTTTCAATTAACAGCAATAATAGTAATGGTAGTGGCGTAATTATAAATAAATCGGGGAATAACTATACTGTTTTAACAGCGGCTCATGTGGTGGGAAGGCAGGATAAATATGAAATTGTAACTGCTGATAATCAACGTCATGCTGTTAGTAGCGTGAAAAAATTACCCGATGTTGATTTAGCGGTTGTGAATTTTAGTAATAATAAGACTAATAATAAAAATTACGCTGCGGCGAAGATTGGTAATTCAGATAGTAGCACTGAGGGCACAACAGTTTATGTAGCTGGTTTTCCTAAACCCACGGCGGCGATTTCGGAGTCTATTTACACATTTCTTGATGGCAGAATTAGCGCTAATGCTTCTAAACCTTTAAGGGAAGGATACGCACTAGTTTACACAATAGATACTTTACCAGGAATGAGCGGTGGACCGGTATTGAATCAGCAGGGGGAATTAATTGGTA
>JBCCLY010000198.1:0-7042 GCA_039026655.1 Cyanobacteria bacterium P01_C01_bin.38
AAACGCACGGTTCAAATGCCAGTTACTTATCGACTGGCTAAGGATTTTAATGTTGCTGCAAATATTATCCGCGCTCAAGTTGCTCCCAATCAAATTGGTAAGCTTGTCGTAGAATTATCTGGAGATATCGATCAGTTGGATGCAGCTATACAGTGGATGCGCGAACAAAATATCACTGTTTCGCTGAGTTTGGGAGAAATTGTCATCGATGAGGAAGCTTGCGTTCACTGCGGGTTGTGTACTGGGGTTTGTCCGACACAAGCGCTTACTCTTAATCCCCAAAGTTTTAAGTTAACGTTTACTCGTTCTCGTTGCATTGTCTGCGAGCAGTGTATTCCTACTTGTCCAGTTAATGCAATTTCTACGAATTTGTGATTGGTTGTTAGTGGTTAGTAGTTAGTGGTTAGTAGTTAGTTGAAGCCCAGAGAAACCCGGTTTATAGCCTTTCTCGAATAAGTGAGGTACATCTAAACTTTTCCCTATTCCCTCTCTTGGAAAGTTGCTCATGGGGGAAACCCCCAAGACCGCACTTTCCGCTGTTCCCTGTTCCCAAAACCAGAAATTGTGTATCTCACCAAATTGAGAACCGCTATATATTTCATCTGAAACCAGCCACAAATGTTTCTCCGGAGTTAGCAATAATGCTGAAATATCGCGATGATATTCTCCAAAATTATCTGTAAACTTGAGTAAAATTTTACTTATCAAAGAAGAATAATGATTTTTTTACAATAAAATTTATACTAAAATATATTGATTTATATTCCTAAACTTTAATAATACTTCTAATTTGATATTTTTGAGAAAGAATAGCATTTAACTATATCTCAAGATGAAAGGTTTGAGTGCAAAAATCTGAGCAATCTTTCTTAAGACAGAGATTTAATCAAAATGTTAAACTGAATAAATTTAAAATTAAGATAACTTAAGATAAAAAACATGGAAAAATACCAAAATTGATAGATAGACCTTAACCTGATGATAATATTTAATAATAAGTATGAAGTAAAACATTATTTTTATCATTTGGGGTGCTATGACATTAGCTACAAAACATACAGTAAAAACTTTAAGACACTACGTTTACAGCGCAATTGAAAAACATTTTAAGAAAACCTGGAAATGGGAAAAATCTGTCAAAAATGATAAAGATGCTGAGGCTCTACACCAGATGCGCGTAGGTATGCGGCGTTTGCGTACTACTGTAACTAGTCTAAATTCCGTTATCAATTTCCCTAAATCGGTAAATGAAAAAAACATTAAGAAGGTTGCCGGTTGTCTTGGTTCTTTAAGGGATTTAGATGTATTAAAAGAAACTCTAGAAACTACATATAAACCACATTTACCTAAAAAAGAAAGATTAATTTTAGATGACGTTGTTAATACTTTAGAAAAACAACGTGGAGATGCAGCAGGCGATGTAAAGGCATTATTTAAAACCGAACGTTACAAGTCTTTAAAAACAGGTTTACAAGAGTGGTTGGAAAAGCCGAGCTATCAACCATTAGCAAATTTGACGATTAAACAAGCGTTACCAGATTTACTTTTACCGGAAGTAAGCAGCTTTTTGCTACATCCGGGTTGGTTAATTGGAACTAAAGCAGAAGAAAATAAAATTGTTTCTACAGACTTTGACGAGAAGAAAGTAGATAAACAATTATTAACAGAAGCAGAAAATTTGCACGATTTACGCAAGCAAGCTAAAAGACTGCGCTATCAGATGGAATTGTTTACTAATATGTACGGTGAAGGATATGCGAATTATCTTGCACAAGTAAAAAATGTCCAAGAGGTTTTGGGTTCCATGCAAGATAGTGCTGTTTTAGATGAATGGTTGCAAGATGTATTGAAATCGAAAATTAGTAAAGAGCTTCCTAGTCTAGCAAGTTTACTTACCAAAAATCGTTATGATTTATGGCAGCAATGGCAATCCTTACAGCAACGATTTCTTAAGTTAGAAACTAGACGCGAATTTCATTTAATTATTCTGCATCCCGATTTCACAAGTAACGAGTAGTGAGTAATAAGTAATAAGTAATGAGTAGTGAGTAATGAGTAATGAGTAATGAGTAATACTTCTGCCTTAAGTCAGGGGATTCAAGTACTCGCTGTGGCATTTAATTTCTTATCGCCCGCTTAGTACGAGGCTTCATACCATTTTCGGGCAATATTATTACTTTTTACTTATTACTCATTACTTAAGCCCGTTCGCGGAGCGTCTCCGGCTCTGAGAAAGGGCTTGGTGAATTAGGGGTAATAGGGGGATAAGGGGACAAGGGGACAAGGGAAATTTTAACCTTTAACCTTTAACCTTTGACCTTTGATCTTTGACCTATATAATTATTTTTATTTTTAATCAAACTACATTTTTTTATTTAATTATTAAGAAATAATTTTTACAATATTAGTAAGGTATATCAGCTTTTTTGCGGTTATCAATAATTAAACATTAGGTACATTTTCACGCTTGTGTATCAGTTTCGTCATGCTTGAATTAATTAACTAAAAACTCAGGAAAAACACAAATTTCCTGACGAATTATATTGACAGGGTGTCTCGAATTGTAGTATTAGACAAGGAGATGCACGAATGTTCTTTGCTATCGATATTGGTCACAATTGTCCTCCATATGATATAGGTGCTAGTACTAACCAGTACAGCGAAGATGCTTTAACTAAGTTAGTAGGAGAATTAGTTATTAGTAAGCTTAATCTCAGAAAGCATAAAGCTGTTTCTGTTACGCCACAATCTGCTTATAGTACCGATGATTCTTTGATGCAAAGAGCAAGAAAAGCTAATCAATTTGGTACTGATTATTTCGTTTCTATTCACTTTAATGCTTTTAGCAGTCCGAAAGCTAATGGTAGTGAAGTTTTCGTATATGATTATCGTAGTGCTGCTAGACCTTTAGCGCAATCGGTACTTAGCAATATTGTATCTTTAGGATTTCGAGATCGAGGTGTAAAAAAAGCTCGTTTTCGAGTATTAGAACTAACTGCAATGCCAGCGATTTTAATTGAATGCTGCTTTATCACTTCAGATAAAGATATGAAATTGTTCAATGCTGAAAAAATGGCAACTGCAATTGTCGATGGTTTGGTTGGTAAAGAAGAGATAACAACTATACCAGGTATTTTAAAGGTTATCTATACTACTTTCCTTAAACCTTCTTCCGACCAATCTTCAAATATAGATCCAACTAGATTGGAAGTAATACAGCCAGGAGAATATAAAGCAGAGTTAATTGCAAAAGAAGAATCTCACTATGCTGTAGAGTTAGAAAACAATATCGGCTCACGTGAGGTTCACTATATTTATACTGGTCATAGCGATTTTACTGCCGATTAGTATTTTTAATGGGCAATAGGGAACGGGGAATGGGGAACAGTTAATGGTTGTACTTACGTAGGTTGGCGTTGAGAATCCTAACTAAGACAAGGGAGTAGGGAGTAGGGAGTGGGGGCAGTAGAGATAAGGGTTTTAAGCCAATTTACCCGAATGTTACATAGCCCTGGTTTATTTGTGCCTACTTACTTATATAATTAGCAGCGATTGTTACTATCATTACAATCGCCGTTCTACTTGTAAGATTTCTCTGTTCCTCGTTTGCTATTTCAAATTACAAAAATGAGCGCGGAGGGATTCGAACCCCCGACCGTCAGAACCGGAATCTGATGTTCTATCCACTGAACTACGCGCCCTTGCAAATATCAGACAATATTTTGCCTACATATTAATAAACAGTATAACCTTTATTTCCTTTCCTGGCTACTTAAGTCGTGTTAATCTTACATCTTGCACCAGTATCAGAAACCCGGTTTCTTTGCGGTTTCATAACGAGATAGTAGTGCTTTCACGACGAGAAACCGGGAATATTAGGTTTATTGCGAATGATGCAAGAAGTCAAGTTAATTGCTGTTAAAGACACTTCATTGGTTACTGTGCGACACATACCAATTAGCCTGAGTAATTGAAAAAAACTTTCTAATAGTAACCTTGTAAACCGAGGAAAATACTGAAAATAGTTACTTTATAGTTATGCAGTATTAAAAGCTTTATGGTATGAGCCGAGATAATTTAAAAAACAAATCAGTTTATGATGCTTCTGGTAATGACGATAACAACAGTGGTTTTGTACTAGGAGTGATATCTGCAATCTTATTGATAGTTTGTGTTGGTACGTTATTTTTCTTTAATAACAAGCAAGTACAACGAATAATCGGCAACAATATAAATGTCGATGCTGAAAATAGTTCAAGTGAAACACAAAAAACAACTACTCTATTAACTGAAAAAACATTAAACGTTAAGGCGGAACATCCTAACGGTACAATAGGAAGATTAAGTAATATTTCTTTCAATGCAGAAAATACTGTCGTAGAAATAGCTGTAACTAATGGTTTTAGACATAATATTTATCTCAACTTGTACGGCAAAGGACTTATACTTTTAGATAATTTAGGTAATAAATATAATCTGATACCACCTTTAGAGAATCCCGAACTTAAAATTGAATCCGGTACAACTTTCAAAGGAAAACTAGTTTTTCAAGGTGGAGTTACTACTAAAGCAGATAATCTATCTTTAATTACCAATAATCAAATAGGTAGCGATCAACCCCTAACTCGTCGTCCGAAAATAGAGTTTTATATTCCCATCACTCAAGAGGATAAGGTGATAAAGAAAGAGGGGGTAGAGGGGGTAGAGGGGGTAGAGGGGGAGAATAACTAATTATTATCAATTATCAATGCCCTATGCCCTATGCCCTATGCCCTATGCCCGATGCCCAATGCCCTATTCCCAAATTTGAACTGTTAAAGATAGTTTGCGGGGTTTACTGGGCTACCGTTTTTACGAACTTCAAAGTGTAGGTGTGGCCCTGTTGATAAGCCGGTGGAACCTATTGCCGCTATAGCTTGTCCCCGTTTAACGCTTTCTCCAGCATTTACGTATAATTTACTGCTATGCCCATACAGCGTGGTGATTCCTTTGCCGTGGTTGATGATTACTGTTTTGCCGTAACCGCCGTACCATCCCGAATATAGGACGGTTCCGGAATCTGCGGCGCGTATTGTAGCTCCGTAACCGGCGGCGAAATCGATACCAGTATGCAAGCGACCTCTACCGAGTATTGGGTGCGATCGCCAACCGTAAGGGCTGCTAATATAACCGCTGCTAGGAAGTGCCATGATACCGCTTCCACGTACAAATCTTCTTGCTTGACTCTTGGCTTTGGCTGCTGCGATTCTAGCTTGTTCTTCGGCTACTTTCTGTTTAATTAAGTTTGCTACAGATAAGGAGTCTTTTTCTAGCTGGATTCTTGCTGCATCCAATGCAATGCGATCGCTATTTAAACGCTGTACTAAATCGGCTTGTAGTCCGGCTTGTCCTTGATAATCGGCTTTTTGTGCTAATAATTGCTGACGAATCAAGGTTATTTCGTTTTTTTTCTGTTCTATGTCGGTTTTTTGCTGTTTTATTTGATTTGCTTCTTGAGTTAATTTTGCCAGTACTTTTTGATCGGCTTGATAAACTAGCTTTAAATTACGACGGCGGCTAAGAAAGTCGTTTAAGTTGCGGCTTTGCAGTAAAACAGCCCATCCTTGACTTACTGGGGAACGTTGCAAATACTTGAGTCTGGCAACGGTTGAGGCTTGACGTTGAGCGTAGGATACTTTTGAGGAAGCTAAATCTGCTTGCAATTGTTGGAGTCTTAAAGTTGCCATCTGCAAACGTGTTTCGCTATCTTCAATCTGACTATTAGTAGTTTGCAGATTTTCCTCTAAACCACCAAGACGTTTTTGTGCTTCTTGCTGCAAATTGTTTAAACGTTTTTTTTCTTTAACTACATCTTTGTGTTGCTGCTGTATCTGTTTTCGCTCCTGCTTCAGTTTGTTAATCGTTTTGGAGCTTCCTTGACCGTACACTGAAAACACTGGAGTCAAAATTAATAATGTGCATAAAACGGTGCAAAATACAACATATAAGCGGAAATAAGTTTTCTTTTGCTGAGGGAATAATGCTCTCATTTTTATTCGATTAACCATGCTTTGGGCTGCAACATCATGTTGATTGTTCCCAGAAAATTCCCATAATTAAACATTGAATTAAAAAATGATGGGTTTGTAGTTGGCGATTTATCGCTCCGAGGGACTAAAAGTCCCAACTACGAACCTAGAAGTACCCATCAGAACGGCCGGGGACAGACCACTAGTTTCGGGGCAAATAATCCAAATATAGAAAGTAATAGAAATTAGATAACAGTAAAAAGAAGCAATATTAATAAAATCTTCTGCAATAAAGCTTAAGACTATATCATTTACATACTCAAATTAAAAGCGATATTTATAGACGAATTGAGGGAATTTATAGCTGATTTCGGCTGATTTACTTTTATTAGCGTCTTAATTCATTGTTATAGGCATAGAAATGCATATTTATCAAAAACAAGGCTTAATTTTTCGTTGAAAAATAATATTCTTCAAAAATTGCATTTAAAATTACTTGACATTTCAAAATAAATATGTGAAAACCGAGGTGGATTTTATTTATGACAACCAAATAATCTAGCTTCTGTATAGTCTCGGTTGTTTACCAACAATATTTTTTAATAGGAATGCCATGTTATTAGCTAAGACTATCAATTCCAATGACTTGCAAAATAAATCGGAAATTGATATCACATTATTTTCATTAGCAGACTGGACAGCTATAGCAAGATTCATGGGATATGAGCCAACTTGGGCATATAAAATGTTTTGCAAATTTGGCGACTTGAAAAAATACGATCTTACTAAAGTTTCAAAAACAACATGGTCGAAGATAGCTCAAATGTTTCATCAAAACCAAGCTTGGGCAGATATACAATATTTTAGATGGCAAGCTTCAAATAACTAATAATTTAGCCATATTTGCTATAGATGAATCCCTCTCGATTTAATGTTGTGTGGGATTTTATTTATGGAATAATTGGTAATTGGGCATAGGGCATAGGGCATAGGGCATAGGGCATAGGGCATAGGGCATAGGGCATAGGGCATAG
>JBCCLY010000199.1:0-7029 GCA_039026655.1 Cyanobacteria bacterium P01_C01_bin.38
ACAGAAGTAAATTCGCAGCCATATCTATTACAAAGTAAAGACAAGCTTGACCGGGACTATCTGCTGGTATTCTGTAAAATGACAGCGAACAAGGCGTTAATTCAAACGGATCTATTGTATCCGGGTCAACGTGTGCTGAAGACACCTCAAATAAAGCACCTTGTAACACTGGTTCTTTTGTTCTCACTTGTTGTTGATGGGCGGATATTTGCTTTTTCCACCTTTTTAAAGCTTTCACATCCATTAACAACACCGGAGTGCTAACCGTTGTAGTTTGCATCTCTGAAGATGAGAACAAATCAAGCTGATTTGTTTTCATAAGCATTCCCATAGAACGCAACTTGGGAATCCTATCATTAATTTGTAATTAATCTCACATAAAAATAGGTTTTAATTTTTACTTTGTCAGAGAAAAAGGTTCGTAGTAAGCACTTTAGTGCCCGAGCGCTAAAGCGCCAACTACGAACTTAGATAATTGTTTGTAGTAAGCACTTTAGTGCCACGAGCGCTAAAGCGCCAACTACGAACTTAGATAATTGGTTCGTAGTAAGCACTTTAGTGCCCCGAGCGCTAAAGCGCCAACTACGAACTTAGGTAATTGTTTGTAGTAAGCACTTTAGTGCCACGAGCGCTAAAGCGCCAACTACGAACTTAAAAGTTATCCCAAGCAACACCAAAATCTTTTACTGGATAATCAACCCAACAATCGCGCAACCATTGTCTTCCATAATTTTCAAGATACCAGCCTACGCTACATTCAGACCATTCATAAGGAGATTCGACCCAACCATGTCTTACCGCATTGTAATGAATATAATTCAAAGTTGTATAATAATGTCTTTCAGAACGAATTGCTCTATCTGAATAAGAGTACCAAACTTTACGATTCCTAACTTTGTCTTCACGGTTCCATTGATAAGATGTAGAGCCATGAACTAAACGAAAGATATTACTTAATAACTTAAAATCAGTAATATAAGCTAAAAGGTGATAATGATTTGGTAGAATTGCCCAAGCACTTATTTCCAAACCATTTACGATAAATTGTTCAAATATTTTATCTAGTAATTGCTGGCGACGAAATTGTAATTCCATGTGATGTTGATGCTCATAGCAAGCTGCTGTTAATAAGTAAAAATTTTCCCTTCGGATTGGATGAGGTGGGGAATGAGAAGGAAAACCTAAAAGCAAGCGTTGTTGCACTAATTCTTTTCGTTGCTGTGGTGTAAGATGGCGGTATTCGTACATTGTTTATTAAATTATTTTTTTATGGCTAAATAATTTAATCCCAATCTAATCGACTCATAGGAATTCTGTCAGTGGTTTGGCTAAATAATGTTTTTTATGTAAAGAGTTTGTAGTAAGCACTTTAGTCCCCGAGCGCTAAAGCGCCAACTACAAACTTAGATAATTGTTCGTAGTAAGCACTTTAGTCCCCGAGCGCTAAAGCGCCAACTACGAACTTAGATAATTGTTCGTAGTAAGCACTTTAGTGCCACGAGCGCTAAAGCGCCAACTACGAACTTAGATAATTCAGCGAATATCTTTATAAAACCTTTTAAGATAGTTGGTATCAACACCAATTCCCCAAAGGAATCCGATGTACAGATAAATTACATTCGCTTTCCAAGCACCCCAATGAGCAACGCGACGATCTGAAGAAAGCACTACACGGTTTACAATAGATATTCTTCCCTTTTGTGCCAGCTTTAGACATAAATCTCCGTCTTCCATAATTGGTAATGCCTTATCAAAACCACCGCAATCCCAAAAGTCATCGCGACGACAAAACATTACTTGATCCCCAAACAATAAGCGCAAACCTTTGAAAAATAAATGAGGTTTAAATAGCAATGGTGCGTAATAAGTTTTAAGATAATTGTGCAGCGAAGTTCCCCAGCGAGTAGTTTGAGAGCCAGCCATTAAGGAAATAAAACCGCCGCAAGCAACTTTTGGATCGGCTAAAGTTTTATCAATCAAAGTAATTAGATCGTCGGGTACGGTAGTATCTGCATGGAGGAAGCATAAAAAATCTCCAGTTGCTTTTCCTGCTCCATAGTTCATTTGTACCGAACGTCCGCGATGTTGAGATTTAAATATTTGCGTTTTTACTGTCGAAGAAAAAGACTTGAAAACAGATTCTGCAATTATTGTCGTATCGTCTTCGCTACCACCGTCAACTACAATAATTTCTTTGGGTAATGGTGAAAGTAAAGCCAGTTGACGCAAAGTTCTACCCAAGCTGGTTTCTTCATTAAAAACCGGAATAATTATCGAAACTGAAGGCATCGTTATCAGTGAAGAGTTAGGAGTTATGAGTTATGAGTTATGAGTTAGGAATTATGAGTTATTAGATAAATTGAATTACCACAACCCCAATCCCCAATCCCCAATCCCCAATCCCCAATCCCCAATTCCCTATTTCATATGATATTTGGGTTTGAGCAGTTTTCCCCAAATAAAATTGTAGGGATGGACGGTTTCTACTTGATGCTTGTCTTTAAAAATTGGTTTTCCTTTGTTAGCCCATTGAAATATACCACCACTCAAGTTAAATACATTTGTATATCCTGCTGAAGACAGTTGTTGAGAAACCTTGGCGCTACGATAGCCTATAGAACAGTAAACCACGATAGGTGTATTTAAAGGAACTTGTGAAAGCACTGGTATCGCTGGGTTAGTCAAATCGATCCATTGTGCCGATTTAATATGACTAACTGCGTATTCTTCTTGAGAACGTGCATCTAAAATTAAGGGAATTGATAAAGCTTTTTCATTGAGCCATTGAGAGAATTTATCAACTTTTATCGATTTAACATTGGGGAAATTAAGCCATAGCAGCAGTTTGAGCAACCAGAACATAATTCTTTACCTCCAAGACAACTATAGCAACGGATATATCGGTGGGAACATTATCCGCATAATCAGAATCAAGTCAAGATAGATATTTTTTAGGTAATTTTACGCTTATTTAAAGAAAAAATAGATATTTTTTACAGTGACTTTATTTACATTCTTGTATTTGAGTGCATAATACTTAATACATCTATGTTACTTGAACCAGGAAGCTCTACCGCAATTTCCGATATTAGTACGCAATGTTAACTATGTATCAAGGATAGTGACTGCGTTATCCGTACATAGTACATAAATCCTATTACACAAAAATTTATCGTGTAATTGAGGCATTCCGAGGGTGCTTTACAAATCAATCGATTTTTGGAGCGGTTTTGATTAAACCTATTGCTAAGTTTTTGAATCTCGATAACTAATCAAGTTACTGCTATGAATAGCGATAAAAAAGATACTGTTAAAAAGCTCAAGCTTAGTAATTAGCATAATTGCCAACTCTGAACGATTAATTCTTAACCAATCGCTCATAACCTTTTTAGGGAACCATACATATGTCTATTGCCAATATTCTAAAAACATTTTCAATCGCTACTGCTGGAGCCGCTACTATTGCTTTGACAACAGCGTCATCAGCGTCTGCTGCCTCTATCACGTTTGATTTTGGCGGTACAGCTGGACAACAAGAATCATTTACTCAAACCGAAAATGGCTTGACTGTAGAAGCAACCGGAAAACTTCCTAATGGCGATGATCGCGATGTTTTCCAAGATGCAGATGGCTTTGGAGTATTTCGCGGCGAGGGAGAAAATAGTCAAATCGATGGTATAGGTGTAGATAAGAGAGAGACTCTTAATCTAAGTTTTGATAACATCGTGACTCTACTTTCTGCGACTTTTACCAAAGTTGATTCCGGTGATGAGTTTAGATTGTTTGTCGATGGAAGTCAGCTTGTTTCCGATACTCCGATTGTTGGGAATGAAACTTTTGACTTTACTTCAGTTAATGCGACGGGTACAGTATTAGGCTTCACCGTCGGTGATAGCGATGACGACTACTTCTTGAAGAGTGTTGAAGTTAAAGAAGTTCCAGAGCCTACAACTATTTTAGGTTCGTTGTTGGTAAGTGGATTCGGCGCGATGTTTTACAAGAAGCGTAAAAATCAATCTGATATCGCAGCGTAAATCAGCACGAATGTAATTGTTTTTCCCAATTGAATGATTTTAAACCTGGTTTCTTGATGAAGCCGGGTTTTTCTTTTAAGTAAAGGTTTAGTATTTGTATATTTAAATATTTTGGATTATAAATTATTTTACTTACTAGTACTATTTATAGCGTTTAAAAATTGTTGAATCTGACTGTACTCTTACAGTCATAATAAACAATCACGAATTGACTTTCAAAGACGTAGCAGTGCTATTTATCTACATCTGACAGGATAATTTGTAATCTATAAACAAGGTATAAATATCTTTTTTAACTAAAAAATATCAATTGTATCGTATATAATTTTTTTACAAACTCTTCATATAGATTGTTATTTTTTGAGAGAGAATCATTAATGGCAATGTATTAAAATAAATGAGCATTTTTGAAGATTACAGAGCAATTTACTTCTCAAAAATCTAATTTATTAGGGGCTTTACCAAAACTGCGTCGAAAAAATAATTAACGCAACTTGCAATGAATATAACTCAAATAGCCTCGCCGAAATTACTCAAAGATATTCGCTATTGGCTCTTAGGAATTGCTGCGGGTTTACAAGCAATTTGCTTAACTTTAGTCTGGAAGGCTGATGATACCGGACATTTTGGGATGAGTCTGCTGTTTTTATTTGCTGTAGGAAGTTTAACTTGGGAAAAACGCCATACTCTAAAGTTTGAAAGTGAAGTTTTACCTAGTATTGTAGGTATCGCTTTAATTGGTTGGGTTTTATGGGAAAGTGCAAACCTAGCTGACGGTAATATAATGCGTCTTTTACCTTTTACTTCTGCTTTGGGAGTTGCTTTATTAGCTTCTGGTTTTAAAGGGTTAAAGCAATATTGGCAAGAACTAATTATTTTATTTTTCTTAGGTGTACCCAGCGTAATCGCAAGTTTTTTATTCGATCTTGCTCCTATAACGGCTAAATTTTCAGCATTTCTGTTGCACTATTTTGGCTTTGATGTGGTTAATCAAGGAGTTTTCATTAATTTACCGAATGGTGGTATAGAAGTGACAGATGAATGCTCTGGTTTGGATACTATTATTTATACTCTTAGCATTTCCGTGCTTGCTTTGGTAATGTTTCCGGTACAACGAGCTAAGAGATTTTTCGTACCAATTGTGGCAATAATTATCGGATTTGTAGTCAATGCAATTCGTGTAGTAATGCTAGCAATATTTGCTGCATCAGACAAAGCTGCTTTTGATAATTGGCATGGAGGGCAGGCATCGTATTTATACGGAATGATTGGTATTTTATTATTCGGATGCTTTTACTGGTTGCTGTTACAGCAGGAAGAAAAAAATCAAATTACTAAAGGTTCTTAATAATGAATTCTTGGAACCAAGTTCGTATTCCTTTATTAGCGTTAGTTTTTACCGCTGTTGTCTTAGTTTTAGTAAAAGTATTTCTGGTAACGGCATTTCCTAATAAGCAGAAAGACAGTACTAAATTACTTAATTCACCCGTACAAGCGGCAGTATTTATAGAATAATAATTTAATTAAATTAAATTAAATTAAATTCTATTTATAATGTTGCCGCTATATCTTGCATCAATAACTAATTTCACGTATAGCTTTTAGAACGGGGAACGGGGAACGGGCAACAGGGAAATCTCATAAATTAATTACTAAAATTATTGCATTAAAATCATGTCTCAAATAGAAAGCGATCGACCAAATAAATCACTCTTGGCTCAAATAGCAAATCTAAATCAAACTACCAATGAATTTTCAAGGTTTATCTATGGAATGGTAGATTCTCTATCAATAATACGCTGGATAGGCTATGGACTTTTAATACTGGCACTATTTGATCTGATTGAAATGTTTATTCCAGCTAGATTTATGAATCCTAACTGGGAATTTCAAACTATCGGTGCATTAGTAGAAAGAGTTGCAGTACCTTTGATTGGGTTTGCATTTGTATTTTTAGCCGGATTAAATGAACGAGGCAATAAAGAAGGAATTATCCTCAAGTTTCTATCTTGGTTAACTTTATTATTAGGAGTTATATATTTTCTAATCGTACCTTTGGGAGTTATCAATACAGCTAGAATTTATAAACAGCAACAAGACCAAATTACAGTTAGATTAAGGCAACAACAATCCGTAATTAAACAAGTTAAAAAAAATCTAGATGGCCCCGTAACAGAAGCTCAAATGCAGCAGCTTTTAGCTAGTTTAAATGGTGGAAGCGCTCCTGAAATTAAAAGTCCCGAAGAATTACAACAAGCAAAACAACAGCTTTCTACATTTATTAATAAAGGTGAAAGCGAACTTGAAACACAAGTGCAAACCGCACGCTCAAATCAACGAATTAATTTACTCAAAAAATCTATCAAGTGGAATTTAGGAGCGCTGATTGCAGGTGCCTTATTTATCACAATCTGGCGCAGTACTGCTTGGGCTAGACGCGGTTAGGAAGATGGGAATTGGGCATTGGGCATGGGGCATGGGGGATGGGGAGATAAGGGGACAAGGAGAAAAAGTTAGGAGTTATAAAACCCTATGTAGTAGGAGCATCTTGCTCCCTTATTGTTTTACACTGCCCAATTACCAACTACCAATTCCCAATTACCAACTACCAATTCCCAATGCCCAATGCCCAATCCCCCATGCCCCATTCCCATTTTTTGTCGTACCTTCCACACTCGCGCAATTTACCATACTGTATTTACAATATTAAGGAAAGTTAAGACGTTTTTCATAAATAAGAGTTATAGCAATGGGATTATTTGGACTTGGTAAAAAGTTAAGTATACCTACTCCCCAAGAAGCTTTACCGGGAAGGAAGGAATCTATGCCGGTGCCTGAGAAACATCATGTTAATGGTAATCCCCTCAAGCCTCCTTTTCCTGAAGGTATGGAAAAAGCTGTATTTGGTTTGGGATGTTTTTGGGGTGCGGAACGTAAGTTTTGGCAGTTGGATGGAGTTTATACTACTGCTGTAGGTTATGCTGCGGGTTCAACT
>JBCCLY010000200.1:0-6991 GCA_039026655.1 Cyanobacteria bacterium P01_C01_bin.38
GCAAGCCTGTGGAGGGATAACAGATCCCATGCTCCCATCGAAACAGGAAGTAAAAGTTTAAGTGTCACAAGTTGTCCATCTTTTACAGAGCAGATTCAACTCCTAACTCCTAACTCCTAACTCCTAACTCCTAACTCCTAACTCCTAACTCCTAACTCCCAACTCCTAACTCCTAACTCCCAACTCCTAACTCCCAACTCCCAACTCCTAACTCCTAACTCCTAACTCCTCAGTTCCGATGCACTGTGGAATATTCCTCCGGATGTATAATATCTGAATCTTCTTCTTCAAAATACGAAGATGGTTCTTCAGCAGTCATAGTTACATCGGCACCATTAATAACTACTCCTAATAATCCCATTTCATTTTCTACTAATTCATCAAGGGCTTCACCGAATATATTTTCTTGGGTGTAGTTTGGTCGAGCTACCATAACTATACCGTCGCTGTAAGGATGAATTAGTAAGGCATCGTTTGATAACCCTAAAGGAGTAGTGTCTAAAATTACCATGTCAAAGCGTTCTCTAGCATCTTCCATTAGTCGCCGTATTTCGCTCGATTCAAGAACTGCGGCTGATTGACGTAAAGGACCGGGACTAGGTACGATGTATAAGTTTTGTACTTCTGGAACAAGGTGGATGCATTCGCTGCTGCCGTAGTAGCGCAGGGGTTCAATGTTGGCATCTGAGTTGATATTTACATTTAGCGATTCACAACGAGATGGCGATCGCAAGTCTGTTTCGATGATTATTGTGCGTTTTCCGGCATTGGCTGCGGCAATGCCTAAGTTGTAAGCGCTTGTGGTTTTACCTTCGGAACTACCGGTACTAGTAACAAGTACGACTTTGACTTTTTTACCGCCAGATCGACGTACATTAGAGCGGAATTTTTCTAAAATCTCCATGTAAGGAGACTCGGTAGAAAGCACTACCGGAACAAGCTCTCCATCGTTATCTTCAACTGGCATTATGGGCAATTCAGCGAGTAGCAGAACTTCTCGCTGCTTGAGTGCGTTGCGAATATCTTCTTTTGTTTTGAAAGTTCCTTCGAGAGAACCTAATAAGAAGATGACACCTCCACCAATTAACAACCCTAAGAAACCACCTATACCTAAAGTAACGGGTATGCTTTGAGCGGATGATTCTTCTTGTTTAACTACTGGCGGTTGAGCAATAGTCAAAGTACTTACAGTTTCTGCTTCTGCGGTTCTGGCATCGGCTAATTTTGCCTGCATCTGGTCGTAGACGGCTTTTTTTAAACCTACCTGCTGCACTAAGCGCGATCGTTCTAGTTGCTTGTTAGGGATAAGAGCGTAATCTCGCTGTAGTTTAGCTTGTTCTTGCACCAAATCGAGCAACTGTCTTTGTAAAGTTTCCCGTTGAGTTTGTAAAGCTACTAATTGATTTGCTAGCTGTTGTCGTGCTGGATCTAAATTACTTTGGGCACGCACACCAGAAACATTGGGAAGAGGAGCAGTATTGCCGACACCGCCGACTACTTCAGCTGCGCGTTGTTGCAGCAGTTTTTCGTAAGCATCTTTTTGACGTTGCAACTGAACCATATTTGGGTGATTCGGACGAAAGTCTTTTCTCAAAACTTCCATCTGAGATTCAACTTGATAAATTTGGTTGCGTAAATTAGCAATAATCGGATCGGCACTTAAAGCAGAAGAAGTATACGCTTGTTGAGCGCTCAAACCTAACCTTTGCTGCAAACTACGAATCTGAGCATCAATACCAGAAACAGTGAGTTTAATTTGCCTTTGTTGATTTTGGCTGCCCGTGATGGTGTTGAGTAAACTACCATTCTCAGCAGCTAGAATTGCCGGGCGTTCTATTTTGTCGTATTGCTCTAATTTCTTCTCAGCTTCTTGTAATTCAGTAGTTACCTTCGGAAGTCTTTCCTCAATTTTGTCAATAATTCTTTGTAATCGCCCGGTATTAATCTCACCACTCAACTGTACCATTGCCTGCATTAAGGCAGACACTACCTCTCCGGCTCTATTACGGTCTGTATCTATGAATTGAATAGTAATGGCACCAGCACTTAACTGACCATCTTCCCCTACTTGAGGTACTCTAACATCGAGAGTTTGTTTATTTATCTTTTTTCGTTTTATATTAACTTTTTGTGCTACAGCTTCAATTATTGGATCTCGTGTTAAAGATTCTTTTGATAGTGCCAAACCTTGTTGCTGAATTTCACTACCAGTTGCGGAAAAACTAACTGGCGGACGGGTGTAGTTTAAGGCTCCATTGGCAACGAATTTGCGTGGTGGTTCTGGTTGTATGGCTAATATAGTTGAACCTGCTACAACTAAACCAAAACTCGCTAATCCTATCCATTTGTATTTATCAAAAGCAATTAGATAGCGCTTAACAATTGGTGGAGTCATGGCAAAGGTAGGTACTTTCGGGAATTAGCAGGGAACATAAGTGATATTAGTAATTTTATATGGATAGTTAAATTGATATCTAAAAAGTGAAAGCTTCAAAAAAGCGCACAAAAGATTGAATATCAATAAAAGGTCTAGCAACATTTGAAAGCACGTTGGTAATTTTACCAATCAGATTTCGACCAACAACAATAACATCGTTGTCTTGCAAAGGTACGTTTTGGGATGCATCTCCTCTAAGGGCACGTCTGGCATTTAATTTTTGGGTAACTGCTTTACCTTGTTCCGAGTCAAAGCGTACTAAAGCAATGTGTTTCAAATCGGAACGAGGAATGCTGACACTTCCTAAAGCATCAATAAAATTACTGCCATTAGGTAAAGTTTGAGTAACGATTCCTCCAGAAGCATAATTTAAGACACGCACTCTAATTGCAGGCTGTGCTAAAGATGAACGGGCAACCACATTCGTGTCATAACCATCATCCATAGCAACTTCACGGCGCGGAATAATCAGTGAATCGCCATCTTGTAACCGTAAAGACGGGAAAGTACCGCCATTTAACAAAGGAGTGTACAAGTCAATATTTTGCGTGACTACCGAACCGTCTATTAGTTTGCGACGTACTTGAATTTGCCGCAAATCTGCCGTTTTAGTAGAACCCCCGGCCGTCCGCAGAACATCAAGAATCCGAGGTAATGCTGGATTCACCGGATAAACCCCAGGTCTAAATATTTCTCCAGCGACATTTACTTGAATTGGTCGCGGTGATAATAAGGAAATCGTGACAACAGGATCTACTTGCGTGCGCTGTAAACCCAAACGAATTTTTTCTTGGGCTTCTTCAAGAGTCAAACCTTTTACCGAAATTTTTCCTAGTCGGGGTACTGCGATATTTCCTTCTACATCTACCCTCGTCTGAAAATTTAAAGGTGGACGTTGCGCGGCTAATGCTACGGTAACGCTTGGTTCAACTACAAAACGATTCAATACAGCACGAATTTTTGCTTGAGCTTGTTCTAAGGTTAAACCCTGGAGGGATACAGTTCCCGCTAAAGGCACTACAACATTACCCTCTCGATTTATCGATGCTTGAAAGCTCAAATCGGAGAAACGCTGCACTATTACGGTTATTGCATCTCCTGGCCCCAAACGATAACGACCTTCGCGTGCTTCCGCAAATATGCCGATTACATCACCAGTGCCTAAAAGATATCTAGTAAATTGAGGTGATATCTCTCCATCGTCGTTCGAGGGAAGCGGAGCTAAAAACTCTACTTCAGGTGGAGGTGCAGGAAGCGGCCCTACAGGATCTTGTGTTGATGGTAATTGTTCTTGAGGTATCTGAGCAAAAATAGGTTGGGAAGCTGTTGCTAAAAAAATACTTATTTGAAGACTAGCAACACAAAAAGCGTTGAATCCACGCATATGACCGTCCGCGAGTTCTAAACATCTGTGCATAAACTGATTAAAAGCAAAAAAACGAATAAACGCCTATTTATAGAAAGCAGTTAAAATGCTGGTTCACTACATATATTTTTATACACTGCCTCACCCCTTACCAACGAAAATACTGTTAATACGAAAAAATCTCTAATCTAAGTTTTTATCAATAACTGAAATTAAACAATCTAGTTTGTACCGTTTGACCAATAGACTTTATTTGTTCCCAGGTTGTTTCTACTTCCCCCAAAGGCTCCATAGGAATAAATAAACTAACGGCAACCCACGGAACGCGCTGCTTATGCCACTGTGCTAACTGGTCAGCCCAGAACCAATTTAAAGGCGAATAATGCCCTGCATTTGGCATTGCGTACCATTGCAAAACGGCGAAAGTTTGATTTTTGCTAACCGCACGGAAAAATCTCGCTTTTACTTCAGTTTTATCTTTAGTTTGTGGTCGTTCAACTGCAAACTGGGCTTCTCTATATTGAGCAACCTGCCACTCTCCCCACTGCATTCTTCCCCAACTATCTATTTCCGTCCATTCAACTTGGGGTTGGCTTTTGGGGCCGTTTTGAGGTAACAACAATAATATAGCTGTTGCAGAAGAATCCTGTTTCTCCATAATTTGCACAGACCATTTTCCAGAACCCAGTTTCTGCTCTTGTTGTTGAGTAATTTTCCAACCAGGTAACGGTAAACCTGTTTTACGCAGCTGCTTTATTTCTCCGAGGTTGATAATGGCTGGTGGTTCTTTCCATTGCCATTTACCTTTGAAGTAGCCTGGTAGTGCCCCTATCGCCAGTAGCAGCACCAATAGTAAAAGTGCTGCTATCTGCAAAAACTGACGTTCCTTAAAAAAGCGGGAAAGGGAAATCATTGAATGAACTATTAACTACAAAAGACAAAATTGTACTTTTTATACTGGCATTATGAGTTCAGTAATTTCAACAGTGATTTACCAATCGTGCAATGTTGGCAACAGATAATTTACTGAATCTCCGAATCTAAACTCTCAACCGATTCTTCTGAAAAATAGCTATCAATCCAATTAATTGTTGGTATTAATACTAGTAACATACAAGCGGAATAAAGGTCGCCACCCCAACTATCATGCAACCAATGAAAAGCACCGTCTTGTCCGGTTCCATGAAAAAAGGTAAGTAAAGTATTGCGGATTATATTTGCGGTAACGCTCAGAACTACTGCTATTGATAAAAACCAGAAGCTTTTACGTTTAGAAGATAATGTATCCGTCCAATAAAGCAGAATTAAACCAACATAAATAGTAGTAAACAGCATTTTTAAACCCGCGCAATACGGTGCAACTTCTACAATGCGCTGGTTGACGTATATATTAATTCCATCTACAACTGCATCTAAACCAAACTGATTAACAATAAAGCCAGCAGTTCCAGCAATAAAGCTTTGCAAAGGCAAAGTAAAAGGTGCAATTATGTAGGGCAAAGAATTAGGAGTTGCCAGCAGAATTAATAGTAAAGGAAAACCTTGTAATTTAAAACCTTTAATTCCCTTTAACCACAAACATAATCCAGTTAAAATTACGGGAAAAGACAGGTTTACCCATTCACCGACACCGCTAAGATAAAAAACTCCTCCTATTGCTAATAATATGCCACCAAAGATATTTGTGTTATCGGGTAATCTCACCCATTGTTTGCGATTCATCCAAGCGAGATAAGCCGCGAATGGAAACCCAATCATACCGTGGCTAAAATATTCGTGTTCGATACTAATATTTTTGTTTACCCAGCCATCGTACCAAAATATTACTAAGGGAGCATATAGTAGAGCTAGTATACCTAATATTGCATAATTAATTATTTGTGGTGGAATCGAAGGTCTTGTTTGATGCTGAGTTAACATAGTTCTGGTTAATTTGTTTTGTATTTATTTTTGCGACCGCCGTACTTTATAATGCTAATTAAATGGTGTTTTATAAGAGCGAGTCAGAGCATAAAAAAGTATAAAAAAGGCATTTAATTAAAAAAATGTAGTTTTATTTAAATTATTTATCCTCGACATTTCAGCATATTAGATACGGCTATAATCTTTTTTAAACCAATCAATATTTTGAATTAAACTTATGGATTCATTGTCATAATCAATAATTATAAACGTTTCCATAAATAAAATTTTGTATTACTTGCAGATTTTATTAAGACTAATAGCCGATAGCTTAATCCCATTCTTAAACGTGCAGCAATTTATTTTGCCGCTCGCTAACTACTGATGCAATTGCTGTTGCCACAACATTTACTTGACTGTTACTTAAACCAGGATACATGGGTAGAGATAATATTTGCTTTGCTAACTTTTCAGAATTAGGAAAGTCTCCCATTTCATAGCCTAAATCCTTAAAAGCAGGCTGGAGATGACAGGGAATTGGATAGTGAATTCCAGTTTGAATTCCTGCTTCAGCGAGCTTTTCTTGAATTTCCTCTCTTTGTAAAGGACAGGATTCATCTATTTTAATTACATAAAGGTGATAGACGTGTCCGTCACCACTTTGATTCTGCATGGGAGTAATTCCCAACGATTTCAAAGGTGCTAGTTCGCGATCGTACTGCTGGGCTACTTTCAGACGGTTGGCATTCCATCCTGCCAAATAGGGCAACTTTTGATGCAGTACTGCTGCTTGCAAAGTGTCCAAACGGCTATTTGTACCCATTTCAACATGGTAATATTTTTTCGATGCACCATAATTCCGTAAGCGCACCATTTTTTGCGCTACTTCCTTATCTGAAGTAACTAATATTCCACCATCACCGAATGCACCCAAATTCTTACTCGGATAAAAACTATAAGCTGCTGCAATTCCTATTGAACCTGCTTGATATCCATCTCTGTGGGCTAAGTGTGCTTGCGCTGCATCCTCAAAAATCATTAGATTATGTCTTTCGGCAAAATCTTTTAATTTTTTGGGAGATACTACTTGACCGTACAAATGCACTGGAACAATTGCTTTAGTTTTCGATGTAATCGCATTTTCCGCTGCTGCTAAATCTATTAAAGCAGTGCTTGGATCGCAATCAACAAAAATAGGTTTAGCACCTGCACGTAAAACTCCAATCAATGTTGCTACAAATGTATTTGCAGGGAGAATAACCTCAGAGCCAGCACCTATATTACAA
>JBCCLY010000201.1:0-6989 GCA_039026655.1 Cyanobacteria bacterium P01_C01_bin.38
TCCTATTTTTGAGAAAGTTATTGAAACTATTATATCTGAAAATCAAACCAAATTATCACCGGATTTAATTAAATTATTTTTTGTAACTATTTCCGAAACCTTGGTAACAAAGGTATTAAAGCAAGTTCCTAGCGACCCAAACGTAGCCGATGTTGTCAGAAATGTAATTGGCGACCATGCAGCGGATGAAGCTTTACACGGTGCTTATTTTCAAGCTTTATTCCCCTTATTATGGCAAAATCTATCATGTTTAGAAAAGCAGGAAATGGTTAGACTTTTACCTCGTCTGGTTTGGGCTTTCTTGGGACCAGATTATGATGTAGAATACAGCGTTCTTAAAGCTTTAGATTTTAGCGATGAGGATGCTAAAGGTATTTTGCAAGAAGTTTTTGTTCCTAATGAAGTTGCTGCTGGTGTCAAACAAGCCGCTAGCCCAACTTTAAGAATGTTTGAGAAAGCTGGTGTATTTGAAGTTCGTGGTGCTTTCCAAATATTTGCCGATTATCAATTAATCTCTTAATTTACAATTGCTCGCTAAACACTACAACAAACTATTTTTGATTTAAAAACATGAAAACCGCAACAGTTATTAGACATATAGCCTTTGAAGATTTAGGTACTCTGGAAATAGCTTTGGAAAGACAAGGTTACGCAATTAAATATCTGGAAGCAGGAGTGGATAATTTAACCGATATTTCTCCTACTGAAGAGATGTTAATTATCTTAGGAGGTCCCATCGGAGCTTATGACGAACAAGATTATCCTTTTCTAGTTGATGAATTACGTTTACTAGAAAAGCGTTTCAAAGCTGATTTACCAACACTTGGTATTTGTTTGGGCGCTCAATTGATGGCGAGAGCTTTGGGAGCCAGAGTTTATCCTGGAGGAGAAAAGGAAATTGGCTGGTCAAATATTAAGTTAAGTGAAGCAGGTAAAAATTCACCTTTAGTTAACTTGGATGTAGAAAATCCCGTGCTTCATTGGCATGGTGATACCTTCGATTTACCTCAAGGTGCGACTCGTTTGGCTTCAAGTTTATTGTATGAAAATCAAGCATTTTCTTATGGTAATAGCATGGGATTGCAATTCCATCCAGAAGTAACTCAGATAGGATTGGAACGTTGGTTTATTGGTCATGCTTGTGAAATTAATTCTACACCCGGTGTTAGCGTTGAGCAATTACGTAGCGATACCGTTAAATATGGTCATCTTTTGCAAAAGCAAGCCGTTGAAGTTTGGCAGAATTGGTTGGAATCAGTTGAGCTTGTTCGGTAGGTTGAAATTAATCCTTTTAAATGGTGCGTTAAGCTCCGCGATAACGCACTCTACGAACTATAGATGAACAACTAATTATTTGGCAAATTGTTTGGCGCTGTAAGCAAAGCTTTCTCGCAGAGTAGCGCAACTATCGTTGATTAATTAAAATCGCAAGCGCTACCTAGCTCTAGAGGACAAGTTTTGTCATTAATTGGATTTCCTGCAAGGAAAAGCGATTGTAAGTTAGTCAAAGAAGAAAGCGATTTTATATTGCTAATTTGATTAACTCGAAGGTTAAGCATAGTTAAATTAGTTAAAGAAGAAAGGGGTTTTACGTTACTGATTTCATTATGACTAAGGTTCAGATCGGTTAAATTATTTAAAGAAGAAAGGGGTTTTACGTTACGAATTTGATTTGAGAAAAGGTCAAGGTAGGTTAAATTATTTAAATTAGAAATTGGTTTCAAGTCGCTGACTTTATTTACCCAAAGGTTAAGATAAGTTAGATTAGTTAGATTAGAAATCGGTTTTAGGTCGCTAATTAAGTTTCCTCGAAGGTCAAGTATAGTTAAATTAGTTAAATTAGAAAGTGGTTTTAAATCGCTGACTCTACTTTTGAGAACACCAAGACTAGTTAAATTCTTTAAAGATGAAAATGGTTTTAAGTCGCTTATCTTCGTATTTTCAAATTCGAGATTAGTCAAATTACTAAGTTTCCGATTTGCTTGTTCGCAATCTTGAGTACCTGCTTTATTCAACAAAGCCTCAACGGTGTATTGTGTCTCTTTGGGTAATGTAGTTTTCTCTTTACACCATTGAGTAAAGCTTTTAACTGGCTTTTGATTTTGTTCGGGTAAAGTTGAAGTTTGTGTATTTTGCGTACAGGGTGTTAACGCGATCGCGGTTAATAGAATTGGAATTAGTTTCATCGAAATTAATTTCTACTATTGTCAGTGAGATAATTGGTAATGACTGTCGCTACGCAAAAAAGTTGCTTTGGAGGTAGATTATTAATCAAATAAAGGTAATTTTATTGGTGCGTCATTGTAAAGCGTTACGCACTCTACAATCTAAATCTAAATTCGGTAATTTTTTCTTAATTACAATTTGAATATATAAAAATGGTGCATTACGCGGAGCCTACCCACCCTACAAGCTGTATATTGTTTTTTGAAATTAAATTTTAGAAAATCACCATTCTATTGACTGCAATTAAATCGAGCGGAATTAGTGTAAATTAATTTGAACTAAAATTTACATATAGAATCTGGTTTAACAGGACAATTTTTATTTTGAATTGGATTTTTTTTAAGATAAAGTTCTTTTAAATTAGTTAATTTTGAAAGCGTTTTAACATCAGTTATTTTATTTTTACTAAGATTCAGCCACATTAAATCGGTTAAATTATAAAGCGGTTTTATATTACTTATTTGATTGTTATCAAGCTGAAGTATAATTAATTTAGTTAAATTTGCAAGAGGTTTTATTCTACTTATTTGATTTCCATCAAGATAAAGGTAAGTCAATTTAGTTAAATTAGAAAGAGGCTTTATATCGCTTACTTTATTTGTACGAATCCAAAGTAAATTCAAATTAGTTAACTTAGAAAGCGGTTTTATATCACTTATTTGATTATCTCCAAGCCACAATCTAGTCAATTTAGTTAAGTTTGCAAGCGGCTTCACGTCACTTATTTGATTTTGATTGAGGAAAATAAAGGTCAAATTTGTTAAGTTTGCCAGCGGTTTAACATCATCAATTTTATTGCTTGGCATCCAAATTTCATTTAAGTTAGTTAAGTTAGAAAGAGGTTTTATATCGGTAATTTGATTATGTCCAAGCCTAAGTCGCTTTAGGTTAGTTAAATTAGAAAGCGATTCTAAATTACTAATCTCATTAATATTAAGCTCAAGTTTATTTAAATTAGTTAAAGAAGCAAGCGGTTTAATGTCTCGGATTTGATTATTGCGTATATCTAACTTTTTCAAATTAGTTAAATAAGAAAGTGGTTTCAAATCGCTGATTTTATTTTCCCGAGCTATTAAGTAAGTTAAATTATTTAAATCAGAAAGTGGTTTCAAGTCACTGATTTTATTTCTCGAAGCTATAAGGTGAGTTAAATTGGTTAACTCTGAAAGTGGTTTCAAATCACTGATTTGATTATAATCGAGGTGAAGCCTAGTTAAATTAGTTAAGGAAGAGAGCGGTTTTAAATTGCTAATTTTATTCTCATCAAGTTTAAGGTGAATCAAATTAGTTAACTCTGAAAGTGGTGTTAAATTACTAATTTCATTTTTACTAAGGTTGAGGTAAATCAAATTGGTTAACTTAGAAAGTGGAGTTATGTCACTGATTAGATTTCTTTCAAGAGTAAAATGAGTCAAATTAGTCAACTTGGAAAGCGGTTTTAAATTGCTAATTTGATTTTCACGAAGATCGAGGAAAATTAAATTAGTTAAATTAGAAAGTGGTGCTAAGTCGCTGATTTTATCTCCCCCAAGATTAAGGGAAGTTAAATTACTAAGTTTCCGATTCGCTTCTTGGCAATTTCGAGTACCTGCTTTTTTCAACAAAACTTCAACCGTATGTCTTGTCTCTTCTGGTAATATGAATCTATCTTCACACCATTGAGTAAAACTTTTAGCAGCCTGATTCTGCTTTACTGGTGTTGCAATAGTCTTAGTATTTTGCGTACAAGCTGTTAAAGTTAATGCTGTGCAAAGGGTTATTACGATTTTCTTCATAGTTCTATCTATGTAATTATCTGTATATTATTTTTTGAAATGAAATACTTAATATACATTTGATAACACAGATTAAATGGTGCGTTATCGCGGAGAGTAACGCACGCTATAAACTTGGTTAAAGGAGTTTCCATAAGCGGGATATTAATTATTTATAATTAAAATTGACATATCGAATCTGGTTTAATAGGACAAATTTTGTTTTTAATTGGATTTTTTTTAAGGTCAAACAGATATAATTTAGTTAAATTAGAAAGTGCTTTTATATCACTTATCTAATTGTTATTCAGAGTGAGTATATCTAAATTAGTTAAGTTAGCCAGCGGTTTTACATCACTTATTTTATTATCTCCAAGTTGAAGTGTAGTCAATTTATTAAAATTAGAAAGTGGTTTGAGGTCGCTGATTTGATTTCCTTCAAGAGCTTTTTTTTTGACCACAAGCTGTCAAAGCAATTGCTGTAAAAAGGATTGCTATTAATTTTCTCATTATTGATATCTATGTGCTTTTACTGGTTTTACGTAAATAAAATAAACAGTTAATACACAATTGATAACAACAATATATTGATTTTGTAATCGGTAAATTCCGCTTAATTCTAATTTTTTCACCTGTATCGGAATAATAAAAAGTGATTATAAAAAACTCTGCGCTCCTTTGCGTTTCAAATATATAATTCCGATACAAACAAATTTAATATAATAAACCCCTCTCCCTTAATAAGGAGAGGGGTAGGGGTGAGGTTTATAAAAGTGTATTGCAACACTATATAAGTTAAAAAACAAATATTTGGCGCTAAAGCGCAACTACGAACGAATTTAAACCATTGCCATTTCGGGTACGGCATCCTGCATCTTAGTAAATGCATCGATCAATGTTTGCAACTGTACGTCTGCTTTCATTACTCCCAATCCCCTAACTGTTACTTTCCCCGGTGAATACACAAATCTACTCATCATATTTTGCGGCAATTTCTCAGCAAGCATTTTCCAACCGGGTTCTTCCATTGGGGTTTCTAAAATAATATGTTGTTTGCCATCTGGTTTTATCCGACTAAATCCCAAATTCTTAGCTAATTGCTTTAATTCCATCACCCTTAACAATTGATTCGCTGATGTGGGTACTTTACCGTATCTATCGTTCCATTCGGCTGCAATCATTGCTAATTCTTGTTTGGAATTGGCTACAGCAACCGCACGATATGCGCTCATCTTTTGATCTAAGTCGGTAATATAATTTTTGGGAATAAATGCTGTTAAGTTCAAATCTATTTGAGTATCGCTGACAGTAGGAATTTCTTGTCCCCGAATTTCACGAATGGCTTCTTCTAACATTTCCATATATAAATCGAAGCCAATTACATTCATTTGTCCGGATTGCTCTGCTCCCAACAAGTTACCAACTCCGCGAATTTCCATATCTCGCATTGCTAATTGATAACCGGAACCCAGCTGTGTAAATTCCTGAATTGCTCTTAACCTTTTCCTGGCAGCTTCCGATAATGACCTTTGTCTGGGATAAAATAACCATGCATGAGCTTGAATTCCCGCTCTTCCAACTCTTCCTCTTAACTGATAAAGTTGAGCTAATCCAAATTTCTGCGAGTCTTCTACTAATATTGTATTAACTCGGGGAATATCCAAACCCGATTCAATAATTGTCGTACAAATCAAAATATCTGCTTCCCCATTACTGAAAGAAAGCATGATAGATTCTAACTCGCTCGCTTCCATCTGCCCGTGAGCGATCGCAATCTTGGCATTGGGTATCATGTCTCGCAAGAAGATGGATTTATCCTCAATCCCTTCTATCCGTGGAACTACATAAAATACTTGTCCTCCCCGGTCTAATTCTTGACGTATAGCGGTTCTAATTGCTTCGGGATTCATCGGTGAAAGATGAGTTTTAATTGGTCTTCTTGATGGTGGTGGTGTAGTAATCAAACTCATTTCCCTTATTCCCGACAATGACATATATAAGGTACGGGGAATAGGTGTTGCACTCAAAGTAAGTACGTCAACTTGAGTTTTCAATGATTTAATTTTCTCTTTTTGATTAACCCCAAATCTTTGTTCTTCATCAACTACCAACAAACCCAAATCTTTGTACTGAACGCTTTTACCTAAAAGTTGGTGAGTACCGACAACAATATCTAATTCCCCACTCAACAACCTTTTGAGAATATTCCGCTTTTCTTCAGCAGTACGGAAACGATTTAGTAAACCCACATTTATGGGATAAGGAGCAAATCTTTCTTTTAAAGTATGGTAGTGCTGCTGAGTAAGAATTGTTGTCGGAGCAAGCATTGCCACCTGCTTACCAGCAGTTACGGCTTTAAATATAGCTCTTATGGCAACTTCAGTTTTACCAAAACCCACATCACCGCAAACCAAACGATCCATAGGGCGATCGCTCTGCATATCTCGTTTAACATCTTGAGCGGCTTTCAACTGATCGATTGTAGGTTGATATGGAAAAGAATCCTCCATTTCTTCTTGCCAAGGGGAATCCTGGGGATAAATAAAACCAGTTTGTTGGGAACGTTGAGAATACAGTTTTAATAAATCAACCGCCAATTTCTTGACGGCTTTGCGGACTTTATTCTTAGTATTATCCCAAGCCTTACCCGTCATTTTATTTAACTGCGGGGATTTGTTAGTAGTTGTGCGGAAGCGAGATAAAGCACCAACTTGATCCGCAGCTACTCGTAATAACCCATCTGCATATTTAACAACTAAATAATCACGAGTTTCATAATTTAACGTCAGACTTTCCAACTTAATAAATTGTCCCAAACCGTGATTGCGGTGAATTACATAATCCCCCGGACGTAACTTATTCGGATCGACCTTTTTAGAACTAGCTTGACGACGCTTGCGAATATAACCGGGAGTAGCTAAATTATGCTGCCCGTAAAATTCCTTATCAGTGACAACAACTAATCTAAAAGTGGGTAAAATAAAACCTTCTAACTCAGCCAGCCCAGAA
>JBCCLY010000202.1:0-6981 GCA_039026655.1 Cyanobacteria bacterium P01_C01_bin.38
CTCCTAACTCCTAACTCCTAATTCCTCGCCTTTGACCTTTGAATGCATAAACTAAAATTCCCTTCCCCTACAAAAACAATATCAATCCCCAATCCCCCATGCCCAATCCCCCATGCCCAATTACCAACTACCAACTACCAATTACCAACTACCAACTACCAACTACCAATTACCAACTACCAACTACCAACTACCAATCCCCAACTACCAACTACCAACTACCAACTACCAACTACCAAATGTCTAATTTTAAATTATTATTGTTTCTTTCTTCTAGCTTCTGTTTTCTCTTAACAACTCCTGTTAAAGCAGAAGAAATTCCCTTAGAAGAAAATTCTGGCATGAGTCAGGTAACTAACGTTAATCAATTAAGCGATGTGCAACCTACTGATTGGGCTTTTCAAGCTTTGCAGTCTTTGGTTGAGCGGTATGGCTGTATTGCTGGATATCCCAACGGCACTTTTCGCGGCAATCGGGCTATGACTCGTTATGAATTTGCTGCGGGGCTTAATGCTTGTTTGGATAGAGTTAACGAATTGATTGCTACTGCTACGGCTAATGCAGTTAGTAGGGAAGATTTAGAAGTTTTGCAGAGATTACAAGAAAGTTTTGCTGCTGAATTAGCAACTTTACGCGGTAGAGTGGATGCTTTAGAAGCACGTAGCGCAGAATTAGAAGCCAATCAGTTTTCTACAACTACTAAGTTGAGAGGGCAAGCGATATTTGCTGTTAATGGTGGTGGTTTTGATGGAAATAGTATTATTGATGCTACTGGGCAAACAGTTGCAAACGATGACCCCAACACTACAATGATATTCAGAGCAGGCATCGATTTAGATACCAGCTTTAATAAAACCGACTTATTAAAAATGCGTTTGGAAACCGGAAGCGGTATATTAGGGCCAAACGGACAACCCGACGGTGGCAGAGATAATGCAGCAGGTTTCTTGGAACCATCTTTCGGAAGTGCTTTGGACTATTCTATCAATCCCCCCACAGACAGAGATATTGAATTATCCAGACTTTATTACACTTTCAAGCCCAGTCAAGATTTAGCTGTTACCATCGGACCAAATATGCGTGCAGCAGACTTTATCGATTTTAATAGTTATGCCAAACTCAGCTTCCGCGACTTTAGTACTCAAGCCTTTGTAAATAACTATGTTTTGTTTCCCATCGAGTTTCCTAGTGCTGGTGCAGTAATTGACTGGAAACCCAAGCGGGGACCTTTCGCTGTTAGAGCTGCTTACAGCGCCACAGATGCAGCAAATCCCGGCGATGGAGGAATAATTATCGGAAATGTACCTTTTATTAATGTATTGTACGACGCTCCTAATCCCAATATTCCCAACGCTCCCAGTGGAGGAAGTCGCGGTTTATTTGGAGACAATTATCAAGGCGTAGTAGAAGTTGAATTTGCACCTTCGAGAGACTTTGCTTTACGTTTGCAGTATAGCGGTGGAGAAGTATTTGATAATAGATTTGACGCAGTTGGAGCCAATTTAGAATTTACCCTCGCCAATAAACTGGGTATATTTGGACGCTATGGATACAGTAGTTACAACAACACTAACTTCGGCGATATCAATCCCAACTACTGGATGGCCGGTGTTGCATTTAGAGACTTATTTACTAGAGGAGCTTTAGCAGGTGTAGCAGTTGGACAGCCTTTTATAGCCAACGAAATAGGCAATTCAACTCAGACTAATTATGAAGCATTTTATAACTATCCAATTAGTAGAAACGTGCAAATTACACCAACACTGCAAATAATTGAAAACGCCGCAAATCAAAACGCCAACGGCACGATTTATACCGGAACCCTGCGAACTACTTTTTCATTTTAGAGAGGGGGAAGAGGGGGGAGAGGGGGAAGAGGGGGTAGAATTTTAATTCCTAACTCCTAACTATCCCCAATTACCCATTACCAACTACCAAATACCAACTACCAATTACCTTTCAAGTGATGCAAACTAAAACTTCAACAAAAAATTGGTCTGAGATTTTGCAACAATTACTTTCTGGTGAATCTCTGGAAGTTTCTCAAGCTGCGGATTTAATGCAAGGTTGGCTGACGGAAAGTATTCATCCTCTGTATTCTGGTGCTATTCTTGCGGCTATTCAAGCTAAGGGAGTTTCTGTTGAGGAGTTGTTGGGAATGGTAAAGGTTTTACATTCTCAATCTGTTAAACCTGCTGGCGAAATTTTCCGTTTGGGGGGGGATTTACCTTTTATTGATACTTGCGGTACTGGTGGAGATGGAGCAACAACATTTAATATTTCTACAGCAGTTGCTTTTGTCACGGCTGCTTGTGGGGTAAAGGTTGCTAAACATGGTAATCGTTCGTCTTCTGGTAAAACTGGCTCTGCTGATGTGTTGGAAGCTTTAGGTATTAATCTTAAAGCCGATACTCAAAAAGCTACATCTGCTTTAGAAACTGTAGGAATAACCTTTTTATTTGCACGCAATTGGCATCCGGCATTAAAGGCGATCGCCCCATTACGAAAAGCTCTCAAAGTCCGTACTGTATTTAATTTACTCGATCCTTTACTAAATCCTCTCAAACCGACGGGACAAATTATTGGGGTTAATAATCCGGTTTTGATTGAAACCTTTGCTAAAGTTCTGTTTCATTTAGGAACTCGTCGTGGCATTATTCTCCACGGAAGGGAAAAGCTAGACGAAGCCGGTTTGGGAGATAAAACTGATTTAGCGGTTTTATCCAATGGAGAAATTCAGATAATGGAATTAGATCCCGAACAATTGGGTTTTAGCTCAGCACCGATTAGCAGCATCAAAGGTGGAGAAGTTAAAGAAAATGCCAATATACTAAAAACTGTTTTACAAGGAAAAGGTACCCAGCAGCAGCAAGATGTTGTTGCTTTGAATGCTGCTTTGGCATTGTATGTCGGTGAAGCTGTTGTGGATAAAGGAGATTATTTACAGACTTTTGCTAATGCTGTCGTCATGGCTAAAGATGCGATGAAATATGGAGAGCCTTGGCGAAAGTTGGAAGAATTGGCAGGGTTTTTAAAGTAGTTGAATTGTCCGCAATCGCCTTATTTAACCATTTTTCGTTGTTTCGATAAATGTAGAGACGCGTTAGCGCCTAGCGAAGCGTACCGTAGGTATTGCGTGCCCGCTAGGGCATAATATCGCGTCTGGGACAAATCAATGCGTGGGCAAACGAGGGGTTTGATCTACCATTCGCCAGCAGTATCCTTGATAAGGAGAGGGAACGAGGGTGAGGTTTTATATTAGAATAATTTTTGCGATATTTTTGTTAGATTACACCGTAACAAAAATATCGCTAGCGCTAATAATAGGTTCATTATCAAGCTTAGCAATCTGTACCGCATCAAATCCAGTTCCATTATTGCTATACTTATAAATTTGATACCTGATTATTTAAAATCTATTCTTATAGATAGAGCGTAAGTAATAGATGTTGAATTTTAATAAGCGACATTCAATTTTTTTAACTGTTCCGAAGCAGGAATTAAAGGTATATTGTGAATTTTCACAGCCATTATTAAGTTGATGTTGGGTTACTAAGTTTCTTGTGGGATGGGCATCCCTGCCCGTCTCTACATCTATAATTCGAGAATACCGATGATGCGATGTTGGGTTACGACGCAATCAAGATTATGCCGTTGGGAATCTATCATTATTTGTGCGTCTAACCCAACCTACATACTTTTTAATTAGTAGTCTTTTTCATTAATTTTGACAGGTTTGTAGTTGGCGATTTATCGCTCCGGGGACTAAAAGTCCTTACTACAAACATAAAATTTGTTTAATTAATATCAAATAATTTTTATAATCAAATCAATAAAAAAAGTTTTTTATCCAATGATACGATAATTAAAAGTAGTTAAAAAGCATCTATGACTATCGACCACGACCGCTTGTTTAAAGAATTAATTTCAACCTTTTTTCTCGAATTCCTTGAACTATTTCTGCCTGAAATCGCTGCCGATATCGATAAAAATTCAATTCAATTTCTACCAGAAGAAGTTTTAACTGATGTTACTGCTGGAGATAAGAAACTTATAGATTTATTAGTCAAAGTCAAATATAAACAACAAGACACTTTCTTTTTAATCCATGTCGAAGCTCAATCTTATACACAACAAGATTTTGCTAAAAGAATGTTCAAATACTTTGCTAGACTTTATGAAAAATACGATTTACCAATTTTCCCCGTCGTCATCTTCTCTTTTGACGAGCCATTAAGAGCAGAGCCTAAAGTGCATAGCGTCACATTTCCTAATTTAGAAGTACTAAAGTTTGAATTTGCATCAATTCAGTTAAATAGAATCAGTTGGAGAGATTATTTAAGTCAGCAAAATCCCGTTGCTGCTGCATTGATGTCTAAGATGAATATATCACCTGAAGAACGTCCGCAGGTGAAAGCCGAATGCTTGCGACTGTTAACAACTTTAAGATTAGATCCGGCACGAATGCAACTTATTTCTGGCTTTGTTGATACTTACTTAACTTTGAATGAAGCTGAAGAACAAACCTTTCAAGCAGCAATCAGTACAATGGGATTAGATGAAAGGGAGGAATATATGGAAATTACTACGAGTTGGGAACGAAAAGGTATCGAGAAAGGTACTCAACAAGCAGCAGAACAAATAGCACTCAATTCATTACGTGAGGGTTTCACTGTGGAAATGGTTGCAAAAATCACAGGTTTATCGATAGAAAAAGTTCAGCAATTACAAGCTCAATTACAAGCTGATAGTTAAGAAATAAAATGTAATATCCCATCCTACATTCGCTAGTGGATGGGATTAGATCAAAGGGAGGAATATATGGAAATTACTACGAGTTGGGAACGCAAAGGCATCCAGAAAGGTATTCAAGAAGGAACTCAACAAGCAGCAGAACAAATTGCTGTTAATTCATTGCGTGAAGGTTTATCTGTGGAAATGGTTGTAAAAATCACGGGTTTATCTTTAGAAAAAGTCCAGCAATTACAAGCTCAATTACAAGCATAAAATTAATTTATTTTTAGGCGTTGCTGAATCCTGGTATGAATTTAAATGTAGAGACGCGATATATCGCGTCTCTACAAGGGTTTTGATTATCCAATAAATCAGTTTTATACATCAAATCAGCAACGCCTATTTTTATGTTTGTAGTAGCACTGTACTTGTTTTCAACTAACAGGCAAAAACGGCGCTACTACCAGCCAATGGCTTTTAACTACACTATGGCGATCGCCGCGTTAAAACTAACTATTGGGCACTAGGAAATACCCTATATCTATTAATAAATTGAAAATCCAACAGCAGTTATTGTAGATAGATATTATAGATATTAAAGAATACCGATGATGTGATGTTGGGTTACGACGCAATCTTAATTATGCCGCCCTCGAATCTATCATTATTAGTGCGTCTAACCCAACCTACATACTTTCTTGTGGTACGGGCATCCCTGCCCGTCTCTACATCTATAATTAATATTCGAGAATACCGATGATGCAATGTTGGGTTACGACGCAATCTTAATTATGCCGCCCTCGAATCTATCATTATTAGTGCGTCTAACCCAACCTACAAACTATATCTATTAATAAATTGAAAATCCAACAGCAGTGATTGTAGATAGATATTATAGATATTAAAGAATACCGATGATGCAATGTTGGGTTACGACGCAATCTTAATTATGCCGCCCTCGAATCTATCATTATTAGTTCGTCTAACCCAACCTACATTCTTTTGTTGAATTAAGTTGAATTAAAATGTTATTTTTCACATCTATGATGGTGCGTTGCACTCCGTGACAACACACCCTACATCTATATCTTTCTTGTGGGATGGGCATCCCTGCCCGTCTCCCAATCAAATCTTACAGATCCGTCTCCCAATAATTATCATAAATACAAAACTTCATATTCATAATCGTCGGATATGGGTTCTGTCTTCCATGCTAATCCTTCTTCTTCTTCACCTAAAGCGACATCTACATAAAGTCTTTCTACAGGTTTTTTGGCTTGGGCTTGGTTGCCGTCGAATGGCTGTAAGTCTTCTGTTAACAACATTAATTTTACGCCAGCGGGAATCATTTCGGAAGCGATGGCACGTCGTAATTCAAAGCGCCAGGTTCTATTTCTAATATTACCTTTTGGCTGCACTGATAAGTTATATTCTAAGCCGGATATGGTAATTCTTTTAATTAAAGTTGGTGTTTGTTGTGCTGCTCCTCTAGCGCCTTCTAAGTTTAATTGTAAATCTACGCTTCCCCAACCAAATGTTTGTGCTAATTCGGAAACTCCGTTTTGCATCCATTGACGAATTGCCCATTGTCTCTGCATTCCCTGACGTTTTTCGTATAGTGCTTGTCTCCAAGCTCCATGCTCTAACAGCGCTCCCCATAAACTAAAATCTACTTGTTGACGGGGGTTGATTAATTGGGGGTTGCCCAAACGTGTTATTAAATTTTCTGCCTGAATTTTGGGCAATTCCGCTATCGGAACAGTTTCATTTTTGGTGATTTCTTCGGGACACAGTTGACGCGATATCCATAAAATACTTAAATTAGAAATTAAATCTTCTTTATCTATACAGTAAGCTTTTTCGTTAAGGTCGTAAGTTGCTTTATTTTTTAAGTTTACTTGGGATGTATATCCCCAAACTCTGATATATCCGGATTCTACATTTACCTGTACTGCTGCATAATAATCGGCGCTCCATTTGGGAATGTCTACCCATTCTTTGGGAACTCTTAATTCGGAAATATCCAATGCTTCGGTGGGAATCAAAACTAATTTTTTACCATTAAACGTAATTCCGGTTCCGTTGGTGTTTTCCCAGATGCTTGGCAAAGTTGCAGAGTTAGGGAATACTTTTGCGTCTGCGGCATATTCTTCTTGCAGCCAAGGTAAAAATGTTTTTAAGCTCAAACGGTTGAGATAAGCCATCCAGCGACGATTGTCTGTAGAAAAGGCTTGGCTTTGTTCCCAA